>CADBMA010000059.1 GCA_902795665.1 uncultured Rhodospirillales bacterium | reverse complement strand
CAGTTTGACTTTAGAACTTTTTTTTGTAAAAGTCTAACATTTTTATACAATTCCCACCAAATTATTGCATAAGCGGTTTTATTGGAATTGAACTTCGCTCTGATTATATCTTGTAACTGTAAAACCGAGAGGATTTATTAGCCTGCGTCCCATAAAAAGGCGATATGGGATAAAATATGCCGTAATTGATGCTGTCCAATATTGTGTCTGTAATATTAATGAGCCACTACTCTCGCTGCGGTCACGCTGAGAAACTTCATAAGTTTTGAAATCAACTTTCCAAACTTTACTATTTTTGCCGCCAACTCTGCCGACTGACAATATCTCAACTTCACGGCTTAATTGTCTTTGAAGTATATCTTGCATACGCACATTAAATCCCTCGTAGAAATCTGCAAAAACCTCATCACTGGAGAGAAAATGTACCATACCGCCAGCATACCACCGCGTCATCATTTCAATCTCATCATTAACGATAGAGTTGCGATAAATAACATACTGCTTAATAAAAAGTTCCATTAACTTTTCTTTGGAAGCCATATTATGGGCAATTGGTTCATAGCGAACCATATCATCTGATGTTTTTTGGTTGCTGATAATTAAAAACGGTTCGACCGTAACTGTGGGTGCAAGCTTAAACAATGCCAGAGAAAATGATAAAAAAACAATCATAGACACGCAAGTTGTAAAAATAAACAGCCTTGATAACCACAGATAGTAGTACATTTTGGCGCTGCGTTTTTCTTTTTCGGCCTTATCTATAAAATTGTATGTCCTACCGCTGCCGTCTGTCAGCGCCATTATTTTTGTGGTTTCAAGAATATTTCCAAGTTTGCTCATTCTTCATGCTTCTCTCAGTAAGGCATACACACTGGCTGCTCATACTCTTCTATTTCCTTCTGAATTGCAGAATATCCATCTTTACGAGTTTTTTCAACCACTTTTTCATTGGCTCTTGCGGTTTTAATAGCTGACTCGAGAACGCTTCCGGCCTCAGAATTTGCAGACAAGCTTGTTAAAGCTTGAGAATCTTGAATTAAAGATAAGTAAAGGTTATTCACTTTATCAAACCTTTCTTTGACCGTCGGGTTACCATAGCTAATCCCACCAAGGTCTTCTGATATTTCACCGGTTAAGACATTTTTGCGCGTTTTAAGCTGATTTATAACATAATCATAATCAGAACCGTTTGCCAAATTTAGGTCTTCTTTTAATTCAAAGCCTATTTTAGCAAATACCTCTTTTAGATTTTCCTTAACTTCGCCTATACTTATTTCAAGTCTGTCGAGATTTTTCTTTATCTGCCGTTCTTTATCAACAAAATGCAGAAAATCACCAATTTGGTTTTTGACAAACATGGCGCGCTCATAAGCATTATCTGTTGCACTAAGTTCAAGTTCACCATCCTTTTCTGCTTTGTCTTCTTTCCTGACAATTGTGCTAAATCCGTCATAGGGGCGGTCATTAATCCGCAAGGTTCCGTTGGTATATTTCAAGAACATACCCAACTCACTTGTTGTCGGGTCTTCTTCAAGTTCTTCCTCGAATGAAGCCGTGACCGTATCTTTAACGTCCGTATCATTTACCATAACAAAGGCAACAAAATTTTTTACTTTTATATCAACACATTGCTGCAGTTGCTTATGGCGTTCAATATTCTCTTCGCTATTATGTTGTTGGGTATCAATAATCTGATATTTAGCATTTTTGCTGATATCTACAATATATTTGCCTTTTCGGCAAGGCAGCATATAGCCGCGCATAAATGCTTTGGCCTCTCCGCCTTTGTTTAGAACTTTGCTCAAATTTACGCCTTTTTCCACATAGGCCTTATCTGACAGCAGCAGTTCCCATATATACGGCTGAGATGGACCATAATCTAAAAACGCAGTCCGACTAATTTTGCCGTCATCTCCTTTTTCAATATTTCTATAATCAATCGTATCCAAGTGTACCATATCACGAATCGGTGGATAATAGG
Source organism: uncultured Rhodospirillales bacterium (assembly GCA_902795665.1). Taxonomy (GTDB): domain Bacteria; phylum Pseudomonadota; class Alphaproteobacteria; order RF32; family CAG-239; genus JAFUYI01. The sequence goes on along the minus strand of CADBMA010000059.1, from coordinate 9,785 downwards.
ACGTTAGCGGTGCATGAGGAGCAGTAAAATCACGCGCTTTGGCCGGAAGCCCGACAAAATATTGGCTGTCCGGAGCGGTACAATCATGTTTTGCGCATATCTCTGTGGTTATATTATCGCTAAAGATTTCTGACAGACGAGAAACCACTGCCGACACCCCTAATGTTGTTCCTTTGGTTATTAACCTGACATGGGCTGTAAAACAGTCTTCGGGCAGTTTTTTTAATTTTTCAATCAGTGCCGCGTGTTTTTCTACAACCAGTTTATTATTTGAATTTATATATAAAGCATCATTTTTCGCCATTGCCTGAAGTTCACTGAGATGCTTCTGTATTGCACTGGAAGCACATTGACGGGCTAAGCCTACCAAACCATCAACCTTGCTTAATAAGGAGCTGATCTCACCGCCGCTCAGATTCAGAGTATTTGCAATATTTCCTAACGTTGTTGCAATCGGAGAGCTCTGCTGTAAGGTCTCAATCCGCGAATCGAAATCCATTTCAAGATCGACAAGGCGTTCTTGATATTTTTGGTTGATTGCCGCTATTTGAGAATTAACGATATTAATTTGATCATATATTTTATCGCGATTATTTTTTAGTTTTTTATTTTCTGTTCTTAATTCTGCCAGCTGGTCTATATTTTCAGCATATGCCGCTCCCGAATCCGTAAAAGTCTTTTGAGACATTACATAAGTTGATGAGTGTACGCTTGTGCCGCGCTTGTCCATCATTTCAATTTCACTCTGCGCAGTTTTAGCCTCATTTTCGTTTTTGCGCGCCTGCTCATCAACACTGTTTATTTTTGAAGTTAATTCATTGATATTGTCCGACACATTATCCAATTGTGCATTCAGCGACTCGAGTTTGCGCTCATACGCCAAGAGCTCTTGTTTTTGACGTTTTTTGAGAGATTGAATGCTGGCGGTTTTGGATAAAAGTAATGTTGATGACATACCTTGCGAATTGGAAAGTGAAATATTGCCAATATCATCTGATATCGGATTCATCCCCTGAGATATAGAAGAACTTGATGCTTTTAGTTCCGATAGCTGCTCTGTGTTCTTTAATCCCGCTTCAAGTGAAAGCGATTTTGGAGAAGCGCCCAATCCGCCTTTAAGATAATTCCTAATCTTATTAATTCCATCTGATATAGCGTTACCCTCGTCTTCGCTCTGTTCGTTACTAATCAGGCTTAACAGACCTATTGCAGATTGGCTGACATCCAATTTGTTAAGATAGGCTTTCATATTTTCATATTTGCCCTCAATGTACTGATCATAATAACTGCGCTGATCATTCCATAGAGGAAATTCGTGTTCCGGTTTGCCAAATTTTGGATTTTCAGAACGCTGGTCATCTGCTAACAATTGTGCTGCTTTGCGCCCTATCTGCCAATTGAGCAACCCGACCTCACGCGTCGCATCTGAAAATTCTTGCTCCTTGCTTGGAGAAGCAAAAGAACTTGACACCTCTTTAGGATCGGCAATTTTATTTATATCTGATACTTGGAGGGTGTCACTGACTTTTGACGCGTCAATATCTTGCTCTGCAAACGAATCTATATCTATTTCATTACCTATTGATGCGTTAGCAACTTCAAAGGTTGCAATGGTCCAGCCCGACAATCCTTTTCTTCCGTCGTAGTCATTTGTATTTTCAGGAGGCGTGGACTGTCCGAACCACACATTATTGGGATCTTTATAACGGCGGCCAATATATTGGATCACACACTGATCGGCAGTTTTAACCGCATCAACAGCAACCTCGTGTAACTGTTTAAATTTTTCATATTTTACGTACATATCTTTATATTCAGGCATTCTTTGTATAATATTGTGGACCTCAATTGCCTCATTTGTAGTCAATAAAATATCCGAAAGCTTGCTAATCGCGCGGAGCTCAGACTCAGCCCCATTAAATGGGGAATCTGTTTCCGGAGCAGCTGGCACTGCAAATTTTACTGTTGATCGATTTGCTCGTTTTGCTTTGGGTTTAGAGTCCTGTTCTGTATCTTTTATCAATGCATTGTCCGCAGAATTCATCTTTTGAAGAGCCAATCCATCAGTCTTATTTCTACTGAGTGTATCCGCAGCAAATTGAGCTTGATTAGAGACTTTTTGCAATGTTGCCGGTTCTGCTTTGTTTCCAAGTGCGAATCCTTTGCTTGCCGATGGTGCGGCAGAAAGCGTCTTTGCAGAAGGCTGCTTTATGTCAGAAGTTAAATCCGCGCTCTTATCCAAGGATTGGCTTGATGCTACAGGAGCTTGATACAGTTGTTGAGCAAAAGCCATGGTCTCGCGTCCAAATATAAAGGAGCTTTTTGTAGTGTCTTCTTCCTCTTCTTCCGGAGCCTCGGCCGGTGCTATCAATCGGGGCTGCTGCAATATCCGCACCGCTTCATATAAATTACGCATTGCGACCACTTCTTCCACAATTCGCAACAATCTGTTGAACTCAAACTGGGCTCTATATGCATTATAATATTGCATTTTTTCTGCGCCACTGTCCTGTTCTGAGTCTTCGCCGTTTTCCTCATTGGCTTGGCTATCCGATATGGCTTGCAAATCTTTTAAACTGTCAATTCTTTTTCTTTGTTCGTCCAGTTTGGCAAGCAGACTATCTGTTGCTGTTTTCAGCTCAACCATTGTGTCATAGTAAAGTTCAACGCCTTTATTTTCGTATCCGGATTTTACTTCTGCACTATTTGATGGGTATTGCAAAAACAGTTCATAAAAAACTTGTTCAACCGCTTCCGGATCGTTGAATTTAACAGACAAGCTTTCCGGAGCTTTCTTGGTGCCGGGGACTTTGCTTAAAAAAGTTGAATTTCCGCCTTTTAATTGACCTGGCAATCCCTTAACTGCCGTCAATGCTTCTTGAAGTTTTGTTTGATATTCTTTAACTGTGCTGACAATTGTTTTATATGCTGTTGTTACGGCGCCTCCGCTATCGCCAACGGCATCAAGCGACATTCCTGCCGCCAGCTGTGTTCTGGCAGCGCGGCTAAATAAAACCATTACCAATACCAAGCAAAGGATTTGTACTATTTTTTTGCGTTTAATCATTTTCATCCCCTCCTTGGTTATTGATTGCCGATATTCCGTCGGCAACTGCATCTGCTGATGGAACGGCAATCGTTTTATCCAGCGCCTCGCTTGCTTCTGCTGTTTCTACTGTGCCAGTTTCTTCTTCTACCTGTACATCATCAGGAACAAAGCGATAGTTATTAAAATCAAAATCGTTTATTGCCTGATTTTGGTCAAAATTCTTAAATGGCGTATTGGCCATATCATAATCAATCATCATATTTAGTTGCAGAAGTATCAATTCTGCTTGATTTATCAGCGCTTGCATGACATTTTTTGTTGCTTCTACGCCTGCTATATCCATTGACGCATTTGCGCCCTCGGCCTGCGCGGACAAATCGGTGGTTTCTGCAGCGTTTTCATCGTCTTTCTTTAGGATTGATCTGATATTGGTAGCGCGTTTAGAGGTGTTGCCAAGATTTTTAAAGTGAAGTTCCTTAAAGAGTTTGCGTTTTTGAATAGATGAATTAGCAGTAACTTCAACATTTTCACCAACCGAATATATTCCGACTGTTTCAGATATTTCTTCTTTTGCGTCATCATCTTTTTTGACTTTTTTGCCGGGAAGAATACTATCAATCTTTCCTTTTAAATCTTTTACGAGTTCTTTGCCCCGTTCTTTGAGTTCAGCAATTTTATCATTGGCCTTTTTTTGAATTTCTGAGATTTTCTCGGCCGCTTTTTTCTGCAGTTCTTGCTTTTTATCTTTTAATTTATTTATTCTTTCCCGCAGCTTGGCTTTTTTAGATACATTAGGAGTTTCGGCGGCTTCTTTTTCAAGCTCGGCAATATTGGCATCAATTTCTTCGGATTCAGCAGCAACTTTGGCGGCCTCGGCATCTTGTTCCGCAATAGAGGCTTCTTGTTCCGCAGCTTGTTTTTTGTTCAGGCTTTTTAATTTATCCAGCGCTGATGAGACTGTCTTCTTTGTATAGTCAACAGCCTGATTCAAAAACCCCATTAATCCCTTGGACTCCTCGCCATCGCCATATAAAATTTTGGTAGCAATGGTTTGTGCTTGTTTAATCAGACCTTGTGCCTGTGTTGAAACGTGGTTAGCGCCTTCAGTGATAATTTGTCCTATGACAGAAGCATCTGTTTTAAATGGAGGCAGCAAAAAAGCTTGGCTTTCAGTTGAAATATAACATCCCAAAAGAGCCAGAAGTACAATTTGTAAAAATTTCTTTTTCATGGCTCCTCCTAATTATCTTCATCTTCCGCCTTAACAAACATTGTCCGCATTTTCAGACGATATTTCAGCTCATACATCTGACTTGTCATCAGCACAATATTGTTAATTTTTTCCAAGTTATCCGTCAATATTTCTCTCAAGAGCATTGATGGTCTGAGATCATCTGAAAGGTCTTCAGCGTCTTCGGGTTCTTTATCGCGGCTCTCAGCCATCTGAATTCTTCTTGCAAAAGCGTAGGCGTACATTTGTGCCAAATTGTTGCGCAATATTTCTTCCTGATTGGCTTCGTTAATCTGAGCTGTATCAATTTGATTTTCATCTGTATATGAAGCAACCGTTTCTTTTTGAGCTTCTTCACATTTAGAGGCATCATTCTCAGCGCAGCCTTTTGCTATTGCTTCAGGTTGTTTATTTGTGTTTTTTTTGACCCAAGGTTTTTTTATCCTCGATTTAAGCTTATTTAGCGCTGACGTAGCTTTTCCCAGCGGGCCTTGTGCTATCATATTATTAATACTTTCGCGAGTTTGCTGCACAGTTTGTACCTTTTGAGCCCCTTCATCAAAAAACTTAACAGCCTCCTGCACCAAGTGCACCGGCTCAAAGTCCGCACAAACCTTATATGGACTTAAGATCCCAATACAAAATATCAGCGTTAGAAAAAGCTTTTTCATCACTCGCCTCCATCACTGCTTTCCGTATCCTCAACAATCTCTTTAGGAGCGGCACACACTTGTTCAACAGCTTGCAACAATGTATATGCGGACATCATCTGTGACATTTCATTAAGCTTTTGCAATATCTTTTCGTTACTTAATGCAATGACTGACATATCGCCACGCACATCTGTGGACTCTTCTCCCTGCTCTCTCAAGCTCTCAATGGTTTTATCGTAGCCGGAGGCATTATTTCTGATTTGCGAAGTTTCTGCGGCAACGGCAAAAACCATATCATAGACCATTTTTTGACAATCTTTACGATTATTCTCTGCCTCAAAAGAGTTCTCAGAATGGTTATCTCTAACAATTTTTTGCAGACATTCTGTCATTTTAGCATCATCGTTTACCAAATCATCTATACTAAGACCGCAACGCTTTGCAAATGGGGAAACATATGTTCCGTTATCATCATAATTAGATCCCTGAGTTGCGCCACCAACACTGGCTGCAAACATCATCTTGCGGCTAAAGTGTATGGTGCTGCTTGAAATTTTATCCATTTTGACAGTTGGCGAAACTCTGAACTGGCGTTCTGCTGCCGGAGATTTTGGCTCTAGCGTCTGTGTATCGTTAACGCGCGGAGCTGCTTTTGCATTGACCTCTGATGAAGGCAACGCCGGAGCGGCTTTAATTGCGCCAACGCCATTTATAGCTTTTGGCTGAGCGGTCAATGCCGGTGAAGCAGCTTTTAATGCAGCGGGAGCGGGAGCCGGTGTCGGAGCAACAGCATTTATTGATGACACTGCTGCGGCGGCCGCGTTCACATTTTTCTCAACTTTTGCCACGGTTTCTTTTTGGGGCATCGTAATAAATTTTTTGCGTCCGGTTGTTTCATTCACGATTGATGACACTTTAGCCGGTTCGGGCAAGGCAGCAATCGGCAATTTTTCAACCAAACCTGCTTTTTCCACATCACTTGTTCTTAGTTTTATAGCTTTATCAGGTTCAGATGGAGACAATTCTCTTTTTTGCAGAGGAGCCTCTTTTTGCAGAGGAGAGCCTTTTGTCTGCAGAGGAACTTCTGCAGAAATTGGCACAATCTGAGCCTCTTCTTCTGTCGGAAGTTTATTAAACACAGGTACATCAAATTGAGTTTCCGGAGCATCAATCATTTCTCTTACCTCTCCGGTATATGAATCGTATGGGTCTTCCAGCTCTGCATTTTTGACGTATGCGTCAGCGATTCTGGAGGTGGACAAGGTTTCTTGGTCAAAATCTGCATCAAGGCCAGCATCATACTCGGCTACATAATCCTCATCATATTCTTCAGCGTCGGCCTCCATTTCGCTGTCATCGTATGTAGTTTTTATTTTGCTGCCTACGAACTGTTCAACAGAATCCATTAATTCTTGATATTCTTTTTTACGTTTTTCTATTTCTTTTGAATATTCAGCATAGGCTTTTTGGCCATCTTCAATCCGTTTTTGAGCATCTTGTAAGGCTTTTTTGGCTTTTTCAATATCTGCGCCGTATTTTTTTCTTAGTTTTGCGAGCGTACCGGCAGAATCACCAAGGATTGAGTTGGTTAGGCTGCCATTGGCAATTGACTCGCCATATTGCTGAATTGAGGTCACTCCTTGCCCGACCATTCCCACGTCTGTACCAAGAACCGGAGCATCAAATGTTGGCAGCACGGCAACCGACACTTTGGCACCCAAAAACATACCGGAAAACAACGCAATTACAAACAAGGCTTTCAACTTTACCATACCATCCTCCTTATGAGATTCTTGCTCATAATATATGATAACAAAAAAAAACTATTTTAGAAACTTATTTTATGTTGTTTAGGCAAGATTTAAATATTTTGTAACAAAGTTTTCTTCGCCATATTGTTTTATTAAATCTTCAACCAGTAAAACATTTTTGCGGCTGGAGTTATAGAGCTTGAGATATGGGCCAAGACCGCTCAAGTTAACATCCAAAATCACCGACTCTCCGGTTGCCGGACGCGATAATAATATTGCATACGGAAACTCGCGATACGACTTACCGAAAACAAAATCTATTTCTCTGTCATTTAAATTCCAATTTGCATAGTCCTCAGGGCGAGCTTGAGGATTGCGGAAAAAGATTACGGTTTGGCACTGACCGCGTATCACCTCTCCAACGCCAAGAGAATCTATGATATTTGGCTGTTGGAATGCGCACAAATAAGCCTGACGTTTTTTACGTCCTTCTTGCAAACCGATTATAAAATAGTCGCGGAACATCGGGTGCTTAAGCATCGGTGCCGTTTCATCAATCATAATCAGCGATGGCACGCCGGTTTCTCCGGTTTCGGACTGAATGCGGTGCATGATGTAGCTAATAACCGCCGGAGCCAGTGTTTCATCTTCAAAAATATGTGTAAAGTCAAATGCCATAAAGCGCTTGCTATGCAGGTCCAAGCTATCATTGGTTGCATTAAAAATTTTACCATATTGATCAGGATTAACCCAGCGATATAATTCACGGCGCATATTTCCTGTCGGAGAAAAGCAGCTTTTGTATAAATTGCTCATAACCCGCTCTTCCGGACGCAAATAATCAAATGCTGTGGTAATGGCACGAGCAATTTCGCGCTCGGACAGAGCATCATCAACCATGGTAATTGCCTTTATCCAGCGACGCAGAAAAGCACGATTATTCGGTGTGGGCGCAGTATCAAACGGGTTGAGCGAAACATTTTTTTCATCGCCATCAAAACCGATGTATGCACCACCAACCGCGCGGGTAAATATTTCGGCACCCAAGTGACGGTCAAAGAAAAACACTTTCAAATCTTTGTGCCGCATAGCCTGTCCGGCCAAAAATGTAAGCAAGGTTGTTTTACCCTGACCGGTAGGACCGATAATGCAGCAGTGAGCCACCGCGGCTTCTTCTGAAGATACGTGAAATTGGAAACGATATCCTGAGCCGTTTGTGGTGCGAAATGTTGTAATTGCCCCCGGACCCCAATCGCATTTATTAAAGCCTTCGGCCGGCTTATCAAACGAAACTGCCGAAGTAACCACCCTTGACAAATATAAATATGCCCGCGGGTAAGTATCATATGTCGGAAATTGGTTAAAAAATGTTGCCTGTGTAACCCAACCTTCACGCACCGGTGTGGTACCGAACAAGCGGCAAATTCTTTGCACTTCGCTTTCGGCAAAATCAATTTCTTCTTTGCTTTTGCCTTTAAGCACCAAAGACATTGAATATTGAGATAATGACTGATAGTTGGCATCGCTGTCCTCAATTGAGCTCATTGCATAATTGTATTGGTCAACGACATCTTGCGAAAAACTGGTCAGCCGTGCCATATTGCGCTGCTGCATTAAAAGTGCGCGGGCGGTTGGGCGATGCATCGGCTTTATGTTGTGTAACAAGGTCAGTTCACAATCAATTGCCAATAATGATACAATCATCGATTCATCCATATAGTCGCCGGAGGAGCGTATCCCCATTGTTATGGCCAGCATTTCTTTATCGCCGGAGAAAAATTTAATCATTCCGTTTTCGCCGGTAAAGTGGATATGATCGGCGGTCAGCATTTCGTTTAATTGGGCGCCTTCGGCGTTTCCGACTTTTGGATCGGGGGTTGATACCGGACTGCAAAGACGGCTAAAAATATGAAAAGGACTGTCCTGCGGGTCGCTGTCTTCGCTTTCAAACATGGTTCTTACGCCATATTCACTAAGAGTTGCCAACAAACTTTGCGAGGCATAGTTCAAATCTTTTAGGGCGTCTTTGCGGTCAGGAACCGATATTATAATATAGTGAGAATTGCTATAAACGCGGTTTAAGGTTGACTGCCATCTGTATGCAACCGTTTCAAGAACTTTGTTTGTAAAGGTGTTTTCAATTACGTCGGCGGGAACACGCTCGCGCAAAGTAATCACCCTTGCGGTAACCTGTAAATCTGACAAACTATCCAGCCAAGCTTTGCGCGCCTCGGCCATTGAAATATTTTTTTCTTCAGTAGCAAAGGCCAAATCCAAGCCTTCAACCTTAAAAACTCGGGCATATGAACCGTTATAGCAACGGATTGTCATTCCGTCTGACATCAATTTGTTAAACGGCAGAAAATCTGCAACCTTAGATTCATTGGGCTGCGGCAATATAATGCGACCAAACTTGGTCAGCCACAGTCCGGCAAACGCTGCCGCCGAAACAAAACCTAAAATACTAACAATAACCTCTTTACTGCTTAATCCCTGCACAAAGACGTTAAAAAAATCAAAATCAGGGTGCAAATTTATTCCCCTTTGTTTTATATAAGTTGTTGGATACGCGATGAGATTGACCGAAAGATTGTATCATATTGGATATATGAGGTTCTTTGGCTCCCCATGCAATAATGATGGTATGGGCAATTAAAATTGTTGACACAAAAAACAATGGGTTGACCCCAAAACCGCCAATAGCCGTAAACATTATCGGAAACTGAACACCAAGATTGAGCAGCACCGGAAGAAACGGCGCCCACAAAATCTTTGGCGGATTGGCCACAGCTTTTAATATCGGTTCCCTCATTGCAACTCCATTGCATTATTTTATGTGATTCTACAAAAAAACTTTGCCGATTGCAACAAAAAACAAGGCTATATTAACAAAACAAAAATGACGGGCTGAATTGCAGCCCGTCATCAAAAGCAGATATCGTTGTTATTTACCGATACCCAGATTGCCCATAATACCATTGATGGTATTGCCAATCTGCCTTCCACTGCCGGCAGCATTGCCAACATCGGAAGCTCCATCGGTCACATCGCCAAGAGCATCGGCGGTTCGATTTTGCAGAGTATTGTTTTGTATTTCATTG
>CADBMA010000058.1 GCA_902795665.1 uncultured Rhodospirillales bacterium | reverse complement strand
TTGATCTAACAATGCTACTTTAATGGGTGTTTTTTTCTTTTGAAGTTGGCTTTTTAGAAAATTTGCATCAAGCTTTGCATCAAAAGGATCAATTCCCATGTTGCACAGACATTTTGCCGATTTGAGTTTGGCGGTTGGGGTGCTGATAAAAAGCCCAAACCGTCGCGGGTCATTGTAAATCAAACACCCTTCGCTTGTTTCAATAACAATGTGATCATGTTTTTCAAGTTTTGCCGGCCTGCGCTCAAAGGTTTTAATTCTTCCGCTCATTCCCAGATGCCAAATGATGGACTGCCGGTTGTTTAAATTGACAATAATATACTTACCGATTCGTTGATAACCCACAATAGAGGCTCCGATTATTGTCGATTCGGTGGTCTCAGGAATTTTTTCACGAAATTGACGGTTGCGAATTTCAACATTAATTATCTTAGCGCAACCGATAAAACCGGCAATTCCGTTTTTAACTGTTTCAACTTCCGGCAGCTCAGGCATGGTGTTTATCCTCGTTTTTATTTGCCGTCAGTATATGAAAGTTGCTGCCTTTTTGCAATTATTTATTTGTCGTACTGTTTAGCTGTGACAAAATTTCATTGATAAAAGAACTTCGTCCCATGCCGTGTCGACGGATTTTGATAGTTCCCAGAGGTGATTTGTTGTAAAAATATTGCATTATAAAAAGACGGGTGTAGTAGGTTAACCCCAAACCGCAACAGTTGCTGTTTTCCATAAGCTCCAGAAAATCGTTGCGCGAGATATTTTCAATTTTGCAAATCAAATCAAGCAAGCGCCATTCGCTGACGCACAAACGCATACTTGTACGGCGATTATTTATAAACAGAATCTTATTTAGCAATTTGGTCATTATTTTTTATCCTCAACAAAACAATACTATTGTGACACTTACGATTTTGGAGTATATTGAAAAGAATAGACATATACAACTAAAAAAAGAAAAAAAGCACAATAAAATGCAAAAATTTGCACAAAAACAAAGACGCAGTAAATATTATAACCCTCAGCGCGAAAGTCAGGAGTATAAATGTGATTTTCCGGGGTGTGATAAATGCGGAGAATATAAAGCCCCAAAAGACCGTAGCTTGAAAGAGTATTATTGGTTTTGTTTGGAGCATGTTCAGGCCTATAATGCCAAGTGGAACTATTATGACGGGGATTTTGAAGATGAACCGGAAGATGATAAAAAATCACGAATGCATTTCAAAAACTATCGCTCTAAAGTCAACTATCAGTTTGGCTACAAAATCAAAGATGATTTTGAATTTTTTGGCAATTACGCCGGAAATTTTGCTTCGCGTAATGAAATTTACTATACCGAAAAAGAAAAAGAGTTTTTGCAGATTATGGAGCTATCCGGTAACGATATCTCGATTCCATTATTGAAAAAGCAATATAAAAAACTGGTAAAAAAATATCATCCTGATGTCAATCACGAAGATAAAGATGCCGAAGAAAAATTTAAGCAATTATCAATTGCATATAAAGCTCTGGTGGAAAAATTATCTTAATTACGTTGGCGTCGCAACAAAATCCGGATAACCCCGCTGCCTCCGTCTTTTGGTTCCGGATGGTCAATAGCCAGAATAAGCGAGCGAATTTCGGGCAAATTAAGCCACTGCGGCACTCTGTCCTTAAGTACGCCTCTCGGGCAAAAAAAATCACAATCGCTCTCAATATGGAGTCCTTTGCCGGTAATTATGCAAACACACCGCAATTTACGCAGATAAGCATTCTTTATAAAATTGATTACCTTATCATATGCACTATCTTCGGTGTATCCGTGCAAATCAAGCTCGGCCTCAATCTGATATTTTCCTCTGCGAAAATTTCGAGCGGTGTTGGCATCAATATTAGCAGTATCTCCAAAGGCCAAATCTTTTAGCTTATTACCATTATACACCAAGTTATTGCTGATTTTAGGCGTAACTTTGAGCCTTGTTGAAGGGCGCTCAATGTTACGCGGTGTCTTGCGCAAAGGCGTAACGGATTGGGTTAGCTCTTCCCACGATTCGTCATCAGCCGTCAAGTCCATTGCGTTGTCCTTTTGGCAATAAAATAAAATATTTTCCGACGGCGTTCATTTTTCCGGCCATGTCCAAAACCTCATCTCCGCCGCTTCCCCAAAAATAATCGCCGCGCACCACACCTTTTATAGCGCTGCCGATATCTTGAGCGGCAACAAGTTTATGCAGCGGTGTGCCGTCCGGAGCGGTCGTTGATAGCCACAATATTGCTCCCAAAGGAACAATATCGCGATCAACAGCTATGCTTCTTCCGGCCTGCAAAGGAATTCCGAATGCACCTATTGGTCCGGATTCGGTAATAATGCGATGAAAGATATACCGTGGATTTTGATGAAGATATTTTTGCGCGGATTGCGGATTGTCTTTTAGCCATTTTTTTATTGCAGACATATTTATTTGCCCCGGAGCAAGCACATTATTTTCTTTTAAAATACTCCCAATTCCCCGAAAAGGATGGCCGTTATTATCTGCGTATCCGACACGAATTTTTTGACCATTATCCATGTGAGCTACGGCAGATCCTTGAATTTGCATAATATGAATATCTACATCACTATCTGCCCACATCAACACCGGAGCTTTAATACCTGTAGTTTCAATAGCTGCACGGTCATAATAAGGCAATATTTTTTTCTTATCAATTCTGCCGACCAGACGTTTATCAGGCAGCGCCTCATCAAAATCTCTTAAATTAATTTCCACCCAATCATCTGGCAAACCATAAACCGGATACTTATACGCGCCGTGTTTATGGAACGAAGCGTTAATTTGCGATTCGTAATAAGATGTAAACTTGCCTTCGGCAACACCGTCATCAAGAACTAAAAAGGGTGTAAAATTCTGTTCTATAAAACTACGCAGATCAGCATCATTTTGAAAAGAGGAATTATCCAAATCATCACAAATTTTCTGATACAGTTTTGTATCAATTTTAATTCTGCTTTTTCCAAGTTTTTCGCTGGTTATTTTGCGGATTCGGTTACAATTATTCTGAAGGTTAGGCAAAATTTCCATCAGGTTATCCTGTTGCCATCCGTTCAGCTCATCAAAGCCCGCAGCCTGCAACTCAACACGGCTTTCGGCAGGAGTTGAAAGCTCATCGGGTTTAGATTCTTTTTTCTGTGGACAGGCTGTCAGCAGAAAAAATAAAGATAAAATCAAAGTTTTTTTCATTTTTTTGTAGATACCAATAACCAATTGGGGCTGGTTGACTGTATGTTGCGCTCAAATGTCCAAACGTCAGTAATAGATTGAATAAAGTTTTCATCTCCCTCAATTACGGTTCCGTCAGAATTGCGCAGCACATTAGCTTGTTCGCTGACAAAACGAACCGTAATTTGTGCATTGTTTTTTTCATCAATTTTAGCATTTATAATTTCAACGGAGTTAAAGCCGACAAAATCATTCTCAGAAGTTATTCCCTCGGCTTGCCGTTGTTTAATAATAGCTTCAAAGTTTTTCAATAGCTTTTTATCCACTAAAGCCTTCAAAGTATCAATATTTCCTTTAGCAAATTCAGATATAATCATTTCAAAAGCGCGCTTAGCACCGGTTAGAAAAGATTCGCTGCTAAAATGAGGTATTTTTGACAATGTTTTTTCAACTTCACTCATTTCTGTAGCTTCAGATTTTAATTCTCCACCATCAATAGAGTTTTTTTGCTGAGAATTTCTGATGTTCTCTTTCATTAAAATATCAAATATTTTTGCAGCACTTTCCTTGCTTATAGGAGTTGCTGTGTTATCAGGTTTGGTGCCTAAAACACCCCATAATTTTTGCAAAACTAATGCTACAACCAGCAATAAAATTAAAATATCAAACGCCATATTTACCTCTAAAAACACTATTTTGAGCTATAATATAGCGAAAATGTTAATATTATCAACCTAATTGTTTGACCTCCGAGAATATTTATTATAAGTTTAAGCCGAGTTAAAGAAATTTTTCAGGAGAATATAGTATGGAAGAACAGCCTAAAGGTCCTGCCGTAGCAATTCAGGGACAATTTATAAAAGATTTATCGCTCGAAATTCCTCATGCGCCGGAAATTTTCAGTGAAATCAAGTCTTCACCTAAAATGGATATTCATATTGATGTTAAGTCTGAACCTAAAGGAAATGGAATGTACACATCACAATTAGATATTTCCATGACAGGAAAAGTTGAAGAAAAAACACTGTTTGTTCTGGAGTTGTCATATATGGCCTATGCTGAAGTAAACGTTCCGGCAGAACATTTGGAACCGGTTTTGATGATTGAATTACCGCGATTGATTTTCCCGTTTGCCCGTAATGTTGTTACCCAGTGTTTAACTGAGGGCGGCTTGCCGCCATTTATGCTCAATCCGATTGATTTTGGCGCATTATATATGGCAAAAAAACAAGCTGAACAAAATAACTCTACTACTGAAAACAAGGTAAACTAAAACAAAAAACACCTCCGCACCATTCGGAGGTGTTTAGCTTTTGATATATCAAGGTTACTTATTGAAAACTATTTCAAAACTTATTATTATGATGAGAGTTTCAGATGTTTGACGGAGAAGACAGTT
>CADBMA010000057.1 GCA_902795665.1 uncultured Rhodospirillales bacterium | reverse complement strand
TGTCCCAAAAACAGATACCTATATTGAAAAAGATTCTGCAATTAACGAACAAATTGACCGTATGCGCAACTCTGCAACTCGCAGTATCTTAGAAAATCGTGACGTTATTATTGTTGCTTCTGTTTCATGTATATACGGTTTGGGAGATGTAGCTTCTTACTCTGCCATGACTTGCGAGCTCAAAATCGGCGACAACATTGAAATGTCTGATGTTTGCCGTCGGTTATCCGAGCTGCAATATGAACGAAATCAGCAAAATTTCATCCGTACAACATTTCGCGTACAGGGAGATACTTTAGACGTTTTTCCGGCCCACCTTGAGGATCGAGCTTGGCGTATTTCTTTTTTTGGCGATGAAATTGAAAACATTTACGAATTTGATGCCTTGACCGGCAAACGCATTGTTGATCTTGAAAAAATAGTCATTTATCCGGCCAGCCACTACGTTACCCCTCGTCCAACGCTTTCCCAAGCCATTGTAAATATTAAAAAAGAGCTGCAACAACAGTTGCAAATTTATACCGAAAACAACCAATTACTTGAGGCCCAAAGATTAGAACAAAGAACTCGTTTTGATCTCGAAATGTTAGAAACCACCGGCCACTGCAAGGGCATTGAAAATTATTCACGCTACCTCACCGGTCGTGCTGCCGGCGACCCGCCTCCGACATTATTTGAGTATCTGCCGGATGACGCCTTGCTATTTATTGATGAAAGTCATATTTCCGTTCCCCAAATCGGAGCTATGTATCGCGGTGACCGCAATCGCAAATCAACCCTCGCCCAATATGGCTTTCGATTACCGTCATGCTTGGACAACCGCCCTTTAAAGTTTGAAGAATGGGAAAAAATGCGCCCGCAAACCATTTTTGTGTCTGCCACTCCTGGTGATTGGGAAATGGAGCAAAGTCACGGCAGCTTTGTTGAACAAGTTATTCGTCCAACCGGATTGGCTGACCCGATTTGCTTGGTGCGCCCCGTTGAAAATCAAATTGATAATCTCATGGAAGAATGCCGCAAAACCATTCTTAAACAAGAGCGTGTTTTGGTCACTACTCTGACCAAAAAAATGGCCGAAGATTTAACCGATTATCTCAACGAAAATGGTATTAAAGTTCGCTATATGCACTCTGATATTGATACCTTAGAGCGTATCGAAATTATCCGCGATCTCCGGCTTGGCATTTTTGATGTTTTAGTCGGAATTAACCTCTTGCGTGAAGGATTGGATATTCCTGAATGTTCTCTGGTTGCAATTCTTGATGCTGACAAAGAAGGCTTTTTGCGCTCCACACGCTCACTTATCCAAACCATCGGTCGAGCTGCTCGCAATGCTCAAAGCCGTGTAATTCTTTATGCTGATAAAATAACCGGCTCCATAAAAGAAGCTCTTGATGAAACCGCACGCCGCCGTGACAAACAGCTAAAATTTAACCTTGAACACGGCATTACCCCTAAGACTATAAAAAAGAGTATATCTTCAACCCTGCGTGAAATGAGTGAAACCGATTTTGCCAAAGAAGAGCCGATTAGTGCCGGTGACGCCAAAGATATCGAAAAACAAATTAAAGAATATACCAAATTAATGAAAGAAGCCGCCGCAAACCTCGAATTTGAACAAGCCGTAATCTATCGTGATAAAATAAAATCTCTCGAGTTGTTGGCGATGCGTATATATGATAACACCATGTATATTAATGGAGATTAATATCTGGCCATTACACGAGCTTTTTCGCGATTCCAATCGCGTGTTTTCTCTGTTTCACGCTTATCATAAAGCTTTTTACCAACGCCAAGACCAACTTCCAGCTTGGCACGTCCCTTTTCATTAAAAAACAGCCTTATTGCCACCAGCGTTGTCCCTTTTTTAGCAATCGAACCTATGATATCGTTTATCTCTTTTTTCCTTAAGAGCAATTTTCTGTCTCTTTTTTCGGCATGACTGGCATAGCCTTTGTTGCTATATTCAGCAATGAACATATTTGAAATATACAGCTCTCCGCCTTTTTCCACGCCAAACGCATCATTTATATTAGCATGGCCCTGACGCAAAGATTTAACTTCTGTTCCTGTCAATTCCAAACCGGCAACAAAACGTTCAGTTATATAATAATCAAACGTGGCACGACGATTTTGTGCCACGTGACCGGTTGAAATAAAATCCGATTTCGTCTTTTTCGCAACCATTTAACTTACTCTGCTACAACACTCCTGCTTCTGAGCGTGCCATGAGATGCAGCCGATTTGCCTTCAACCACTGTTAATTCTGGTTTGCTGCGAATGCAACGCCCTTCAATATATGCCCCCGGCTCAATTGCAATAGTCTTATGACTGGCATCACCGACAAGACGGGCCGTCTGAGCAATAAACAAACTATCAGCTATCGCTTGCCCCTGAAGTGAACCGTATAAGTACATACTTTGAGCCTTAACGGTACCGGTAATTGCACCTTTAACACCAATAATCAACTCTTCGCAGTTTACATCACCATCAATAATGCCATCAACATGCAAAATTCCGGTTGAGTTCATATTACCTTTAACCATGGTATTTTCTGCAATGATTGTTGGTACGGCATTTCCATTTTTACCACGCCCCAAAAAGCGTGCAATTTTAAGATATATAGTTTTTCGTAATTTTTTCATTTTTATCTCCATTAAGAAGCTTTAGCTTTAATAAACGGCATTGGATCAACATCCTTGCCCTGATATAAAATTTCGTAATGCAAATGCGGTCCGGTAGAGCGACCGGTTGACCCCATTTCTCCTATTGCTTCACCAACCTCAAGATATTGTCCTTTCTTCACGTAAGACTTATTGAGATGGGCATATTTGGTCACAAAACCATTTCCATGATCAATCTCAACAAAGTTTCCATAACCTCCGGGATTATATTCCGAGCGGATAACTTTGCCTTTTGCCATAACCGAAACCTTGTTACCTGTGCGTCCGGCCAAATCCACACCTTTATGATAAGCTTTTTTCTTTTTCAAAGGGTCATTTCGCGATCCGTATGCTGAAGAAACCCACATACTCCAAACCGGCTTGCCTATAGGGACATAACTCATAACCTCGCGATAATATGCAACATCATCAACTGTTTTATATAGTTTGCTTATCTTATCACTAACTTTTTTATCTTTCAAAAACTGGTTTTTTTCCGGAATATACGGACCGCCGCTACCATTTTGTTTTTTATTATTAGCCGAAGCATTAAAATACAAGCCTCGTTTTTTCAACGGAACATTAATGGTGCTGATAGCTTTTTTAATTTTATTCATTTCATTTTCAGCAATTTGTGAAACTTTATCCAAAACGTCCATTTCCGCAGCGCGCATATCTTCGACCATTGCTTGCAGTTCCACCAGTTTTTTACGCAACTCATTACGTTCCGAAACCGCAATATCTCTCTGCAGAGAAACCTCATTTAAATTAGTTTTTTCTTCAAGTTTTTCCGTATTAATCAATTTGGAATTTGATGTAATTTGTTTTACCTTTTCTTCTACCAACGTAGCTTGCTGTTTGTATTGCTCAACATCAAGATTTGAATCATTAGCATCATCAATATTTTGAATCATCTGTGCAATATTGCTTTGCAAGGTTACAAAATCGCCCATCAAATCCATATACGCATCACGCGTAGCGGTCAATTCATTATTTTTGCGATTAATAATCCGCCCTGAACGATTGTACATATGATACGAATAGCCGCTCCAAACTGCAACAGCCAGCACCAAAAACAGCGCTATAACCTGCAATTTGGAAGATATATTCCACACATGAGCCCGACCATTGCTTCTGAAAATTATTTCCTTATTCGAGAAAAAAGGCTTTTTCTCAGAATAACGCATCGGCTCCGGAATTATTTTTTTTGGCATTTTTCTCATAGCTTAAAATTCCTCAGCAGGAATATATAGCAGAAAAAAACTTTAAAATACAGTATTTTTTTACAACCATCGGAAAAACACCGATTCGGAAGTAAATCAATTATTATTCATCAAGAATTATCAACTCATAATCCCCGACAAGATTCAATACTGTTCTGGCGCGTTCATCAAGCATATCCAAATCTAGGCTGGATGACGACAAAAGCCGCACCTCTTCATTCAAACTATCTTTTTTGCTACGATACTGATCGGCAACCGTCCGTGCATATTCTACCTCTTTTTTGAGATACATATATTTCTTAAACCCGCGCTCTCCATAAAAAGCATTGTATCCAAAATAAAAAAAGAGCACGACAAAAAACATCAGAAGTCCTGATTTTTTCACATAATATTTTATATCTTGCCATACTCCGATCATAGTTTTTCTTACCTCATTTTTCATACTAAAATTGTTTTTATTAATATTTGGTAAGCATATTTATTTTTTATTTCTCAATATTTGATTTTTCTAAATGTTCTTTAGGTGTACCTTTTTGCCGTTTGTTCTTAAAAAACTGCTTTAATATTTCGGCGCATTCTTCTTCCAAAACGCCTCCCTCAACTTTAGGCCGATGATGACAAGTCGGAGCATCAAAAAAACGCACCCCGCTAACAACGGCGCCCCCTTTTTCATCAATCGCGCCAAAATATACTTTTGAGATTCGCATCATTGAAATGGCTGCTGCACACATTGTACACGGTTCCAACGTAACATATAGCTCCATTCCCCAAAGTCGATTTTGTTTCAACTTGCGGCAGGCTTTATTCATAGCTTCAATTTCTGCATGAGCGCACGCATTTCGTCCATGTTCACCGCCATTGCCGGCACGAGAAATTATCGTTCCGTCTTGTGGATTTACCACTATTGCCCCCACCGGCACCTCATCTCTTTCAAAGGCTTTTTTTGCCTGCTTCAGAGCAATCTCCATATAATCTTGACAATTCATCTTTATTTTTTCCTTTGCATAAGATATGATAGGCACAAATTTATTGAGGATTACTTAAAATGAGTGAAAGAATTGCCAAATTTATAGCCCGCTCCGGAGTTTGCTCCCGCCGTGCCGCCGAAGAATTAATTATGCAAAAACGTGTTACTGT
This sequence comes from uncultured Rhodospirillales bacterium, assembly GCA_902795665.1. Lineage (GTDB taxonomy): Bacteria > Pseudomonadota > Alphaproteobacteria > RF32 > CAG-239 > JAFUYI01. Next base: position 3,675 of record CADBMA010000057.1, on the reverse strand, counting down.
TAATGGTGAAACCGTGTTATCTCCGGCATTTAATGTCGACGGCAGTGAAAAAATTTTGATTGATGGTGAAAAATTACCAACCATTGAACAAACGCGCCTCTGGATTTATTATAAACCGGTCGGCTTGATTACATCGCACAAAGATGCCTCTCGTCCAACTGTTTTTGATAATTTGCCGTCAAATATGCCGCGAGTTATATCGGTTGGGCGACTCGACCTTAATTCTGAAGGATTGCTGCTTCTCACCAATGATGGAGAATTGTCTCGCATGCTGGAGCTTCCGCAAAATGGCTGGAGTCGCCGTTACAAAGTTAAAGTTCATGGTATTATATCACAGCAAAAAATTGATTCAGTAAGCAATGGAGTTACAATTGAAGGTGTTAACTATGGTCCGGTAAAAATTACCATCGACAGCACTCAGGGTACCAACACATGGTTAACCATAACTTTGACTGAGGGCAAAAATCGTGAGATTCGCCGCCTTATGCAATATATCGGGCTTGATGTGGCGCGGCTTATCCGTTTATCCTACGGACCTTTTCAATTGGGCAGCTTAAAAAAAGGCGAAGTCAAAGAAGTGCCTCATAAAGTTTTAAAAGAACAACTGGGTGGAAAATTTGAATTATGAGAATAATTGGCGGGTTATATCGCGGCAAAAAAATATTTTCGCCACTTTCCGAAAAAGTGCGTCCAACTTCTGATCGAGCAAGAGAGTCGGTTTTCAACATTTTGACTTCCAAACTTTTAAAGCCATGGTCGCAAATCAATCTTGCCGATATTTTTGCCGGCACCGGAGCCTTTGCGTTTGAGGCGCTGTCTCGAGGCGCCCAGTCAGTAACCTTGATTGATATTGATATATCTTCTGCCACCAAAAATGCTGCTCTTTTCAGCTCTGAAAAAAATAAAATAGAAATCATAAAAGCTGACGCCACCTGTTTATTTTCAGCTCCGCGTACATTTGATATTATATTTCTTGATGCCCCTTATCATAAAGGACTAAACGAACAAGCAATAACCGCCATTTTACAAAAAAAATGGTTGTCTGATGATGGAATTTGCATTGTTGAAACAGCGGCTGATGAAACGCTGCACTTTCCGACAGAGCTAAATTTGATTGATAAACGCCGTTATGGTGTTGCCCAATTTTGGTTTTTGGCATTAAAAACCTCAACACAAATTTGAAATAACAGAAAAAATAATTACCTGAGAAAAATAAAATAATCCTTGCCAAGTATAATAAAAGTCGCTAAATAGTAAAAACAATTATGGATAGGTGGCCGAGTGGTCGAAGGCGCACGATTGGAAATCGTGTGTACGTCTAAAGCGTACCAAGGGTTCGAATCCCTTTCTATCCGCCATTTTAATTGAAAAGACACCAGATTGCGGTGTCTTTTTTTGTATCCGCGGTGTTTCGGAGCTTTCACGAGGGTTGATTCTTCAAAGTGACTATGGTAAGCTCCGATTAACAACAAAAACACAAAATTTCCATCGGTTACATACTTTGGAGAATTTTGGAAAGTCAATAAACAATTAAAGGGAGAAAAAATATGCATATTTTTCAGCAAGTTTTTATGAATGAAATTAAGGGAAACCTTGTGTTTGAAGCATATAAAAAAGTGGCAGAGTATTATTTTTATGTAGGATCTGAAAAAACAGGAACTCAAAAACTCGGTATCAAAATTTATGAAACATTGGATAATAAATTTTCTTATGATTTGAGTCATTTTTACTATGGTTGTAAACAAGCAAGCCCTTATGTATCTTCTATCATGACTGGTTTTGATTCTATAGAAGATGCTCTTCATAAAGCAAAAAATGATTTGTTTTCTTTTTATGATCCTGAAGATAATCTTGCTCATTGGGTAGAAAATACGAATTTTTAAATATTTTCTTTCTCAAAAATTTGTTTACCAGTTCCCATTTCAAACAATTTCTGCAATGAAATGTTTACTGTGCCGGAAAGGAGTTGGTTGACGAGTTTTGGTGATAGGTAAGCAAGGTTTAGGTATTTATAAATCGTGCGTTTGGATATGTGTTCCTGTTTGGCAATGTCATCGGTTGGCATACCGCTTTCGTAGAGCTTTTTATATCGCCATGCATAGGCGAAAGCACGGACAATCAATCGGTTGTTGTCGTTAACACTCATCAGCCCGATTTTTCCGGCATTATAGGTAGTGCTTGATAGGCCGCGGTTAATCACGACTGCTTTTTCATAAATAATCTGCTGATTGTTTGCATCATAAATAAATTCTAGCGATTCGGTATTTTGGTTTAAGCTGTCGCCGGTATATGCCGAAAGCATTGTTACATCAGTATTAAAAAAGAATGTCAGTTTGTCTTTGCCGTAAATCACTTTGTTTACAAAGTTGCAGATAAAACTGCGTTGCTTAAAATAATCCATCTCTGTGAAATTAATTTGTTTCAGAATCATCGCGATGTCTTTCGGTAGATTATGTAAATCTGCATTTAATAATTCCGTCGCCACTGCAACGACAACTTTATCAATCTGATCAGTCGGTAAATATAAGCCTTTGATGGCATAATAATGCTTTTTTGTAGCTTTACGTTTGCTGTTTGCTTGATTAACAAAGGCCGTGCCTCCGGTATCAAACAATTTTCCCGTCAAAAGATTGTCATTTTTCGAGCGTGTGTGATTGTCACTCATATCATTTTCTTTCAGTTTTTTCTGCACAGCCTCCCATAAATCTTTACTGATAATGGCTTGATGTTGACCTTTATAAGCTTCTCCGGTACGTTTGTTTTCAATCATTCCGAGATATAATTTTTCATGCAACAGGCGGTGAAGTGCTGATGTTTTGAGAGGCTTTCCACCTTTGGCAATGCCTTTTGCTGTTATCCATCGTTTATGTGTGATTTTCATTGATTCAGAGATTTGTTCAAGTTCGCTCAATGAGCTACATTTTAAGTAGCTTTCAAATAAATACCGCACTTGTTCGGCCTCTGCTTCGTTAATCACAAGTTTTTTATCAATCAAATCATAACCCAACTTCGGTGTTCCACCCGTCCACAAACCCTTGGCCTTGCTGGCACGGATTTTATCGCGGACACGTTCGGAAGAAACCTCTCGTTCAAATTGGGCAAAAGATAGCAACATATTTAATGTTAGTTTGCCCATTGAGGTTGATGTATCAAAGGCTTGTGTAATGGAAACAAAGCTACAGCCGTATTTCTCAAATTCTTTCATCATGTTATGAAAATCCATAATCGAGCGCGATAGGCGGTCAACCTTATAGACCACCACCGTTTGTATCAAACCTTTTCTGATATCTTCAAGCATTTGTTTTAACGCCGGGCGTTCCATCGTGCCGCCGGAAATACCGCCGTCAGTATAAGTTTTGTAGTATTCCCAGTTATTAAAGGCTTGTGAGAGGATATAACTGCGGCAAGATTCTTCTTGGTTGTGTAAGGAGTTAAACTCCAATTCCAAACCCTTTTCGGTCGATTTGCGAACATAAACCGCACAATTAATTTTTGCCATTTTCTGCCTCCTTTAATACTGATTTATTATTTAAACCGAAGAAATCGTAGCCGGAAACTTTAATACCACAGATTTCTTTAGCCACCGCCGACAAACTTTTATAATGTTCGCCCTCATAAATAAAATCGTTTGTATCCGCCACCAACACTTTATATTGTCGCCCGCGAAAGGTCTTG
>CADBMA010000056.1 GCA_902795665.1 uncultured Rhodospirillales bacterium | reverse complement strand
TTACCACGGACAACATGGGTAATTTCCATTAAGTGGTCATCAATAACATTGGCAAAATTATAGGTCGGCAGTCCATCACTTTTGAGCAAGACACCTTCGTCCAGTTCATCATAATCAATCTCTATATCGCCATATACTTCGTCGTGAAAATGCGAAACACCTTTTTTGTTGACTGTTTGTCTTATGGTATATGGTTCACCGGCAGCAACACGGGATTTTGCTTCATCTAGAGAAATATGTTTGCAGGGATCTTTGAATTTGGCAGGAATTTTATTTTCTTCCTCATCATTATCTTCTTCGTCATGAGCGGCACAAAAGCAATAGTGAGCACCGCCAAGTTCTACCAGCTTATGTGCATATTCTTTATAAATTTCACGTCGTTCTGATTGAATATAAGGTCCATGGCTGCCGCCAATATCCGGTCCTTCATCCCAATTCATATGCACTGTTTTTAAAGTATTGTATATAATATCGACAGAGCCTTCAACATAACGTTTTTGATCTGTATCTTCAATGCGCAGAATAAAATCTCCGCCCTGAGATTTTGCAATTAGATATTCATATAGAGCAGTGCGCAAGTTGCCTATGTGCATATAACCGGTTGGTGAAGGAGCAAAACGAGTTCTTACTTTCATTATTTTTTTCCTTATGATTCAATTAAAACTTTTGCAGCAGCTCTCGCTTCATTGGTAATTGTTTCACCGGCAAGCATACGGGCAATTTCTTCATTACGTTCAGATGGCGAAAGCTTGTTAACATAAGTGGTAGTTATATTATTTTGAGTTTTCTTTTCAACTTTAAAATGATGATCTCCAAACGCGGCAACTTGTGGAGCGTGGGTTACAATCAAAACCTGAACCTTTTGCGCCAAAGTTTTCAGTCGACTGCCGACTGCTTGGGCTGTAGCTCCGCCGACACCGGCATCTACTTCATCAAAAATCATTGTTATGTCATTGGCGGAATTAATCAAATTTACTTTAAGTGCCAGCATTAAACGCGCCAGTTCACCGCCGGAAGCGATTTTATTCAGCGGACCTTGGGGAGAATTGGGATTGGTAGCAACCGTAAAGCATACATCATCAATTCCTTGTGAGTTCCAGTTATTTTCCGGCAACTCGGTAATTTGCGTAACAAAACAGGCTTTTTCCATTTTGAGCGGAGGAAGTTCTTTCATAACACTCTTATCAAGCTCTAAAGCGGCTTTATGACGGCAATCACTCAAAATTTTGGCCTTTTCAATGTATAAAAGGCGCAAACTGTCTTCTTCTTTTTTGAGTTTTAACAGGCCATCTTCTCCCAATTCTATTGAGGACAACTGCTGCTGCATTTCTTGCAATTTTTGCGGCAATCCGTCAATATCGGTACCATGTTTGCGAGCCGCGGCACGCAATGCAAAAAGGCGTTGTTCAATATTATCAGCCTCGTTTTGGTTATAATTAAGCGCCGAACTTACATCTTCAATTTGCTGCAAAGCCTCATCAGCGTTGAAAAATGCTTGTTCCAAACTATCAACAATATCCTGATATTTTCCATCAACAATGCTATTGGCCCGATCAATAGCTGTTTGAGCATGGCGAATTGCGGACAGAATATCCGTGCCTTGATTTAATGAGCTATAAGCAACATTGAGACTTTCGATTAATTTTTCGCAATTCATAATCTCGTTACGACGTTGACTTAGCTCGTTTTCTTCGCCTGTAGTGGGTTTTAATTTTTGCAATTCATCAACCCAGTGGCGCAGGTTTTCTTCTTCTTCACGAGATTTGAGCAAATTATTTTCTGCCAATATTCGTGCCTGTTTGGCCGCGGTGTATTGTTTATAGGTATTGGCAACATCGTCTAACTTGGAGTTATATTGTCCGTATGCGTCTAAAATTGAGCGATGAGTTGCCGGATTGAGCAATCCCTGATTGTCAAATTGCCCATGAATTTCAACAAGCATACTGCCGAGTTCTTTTAGCAATTTTAATGATACCGGTTGATCATTGATAAAAATTTTGCTTTTGCCGTCACTGCTCAAGGTTCTTTTGATAACCAGCGAATCATCAATTTCAAGGTCGTTTTCAAGAGCTAAGTGCATGATATTGCTTGCGGCAGCGGGTTTAGAAAATACGGCTGTAACTGAGAGTTTGTCGGTGCCGCTGCGAATTAATGAAACATCTGCGCGCTGCCCCAAAATCAATCCCAATGAATCCAGCAAGATAGATTTTCCGGCACCGGTCTCTCCGCTTAGTATAGTAAGACCATCAGCAAACTCTAAATCAAGTTTGTCAATCAAAACTACATTACGGACAGACAGACTCTCAAGCATTGTTTAGCCTTTGATCAGCTCCGCAGATTTTGCGGTCCATGAACTTTTCGGATAGTTATACTGCAAGACTTTATAGGTTGTTTTAGCTTCTTTAGACAATCCCAAAATCATGTATACTTCAATTTGGCGATACAGAGCCTCTTCAATATAACTTGTGGTTTGATAGTTATTGACCACATTAGAAAAGCGATTGAGAGCTGAAAGATAATTTTTCTGCCCCAAATAATAGCGTCCGACCTCCATTTCCTGACCAGCCAGATTGCTGCGGGCAAAAATCATTTTTTGTTTGGCATCGGCGGCATATTTAGAGTTTGGAAAACGCATTACCACTTGTTGAAACGCATCTAGCGCTTTTGCTGTTTCACCCTGATCACGGTTAACGTCAGAAATTTGATCAAAGTAGCATATAGCTTTCAGATAATATGCATAGGCAATATTTTCATTGCCGGGATGAAACCGGATAAATCTATCCAAAGCCATTACGGCATCATCATATTTTTCGTTCTTATAATAAGCATATGCTCCCATAAGTTTGGCCTCGGTAGCCCATTTGGAATATGGATACTCAAGTTCAACTTGTTCAAATGTTTCAGCGGCTTTTTTGTACTTGGTTTTCACCAGCTGTTTATGCGCGCGATTGTACAGGCGCTCAACGGGCAGTCTTTCGCTGTCTTCATTTTTTGATGATGCGCAGCCACCAAGAAACGCAAAAGAAAGAAACAGCAATAGAAATATTTTCAATTTTGACATTTTTTTACACCAATTCATAATTAGATTTATCACTAAACAACTTTTTTAATAACTCGTTATTATGAAAATGTCCAGTTTTCATTGCGTTTAATTCTCCGATAATAAAATATCCGGAGGTATACATATCGCCGATAGCGTCCAAAACCTTGTGATTGACGCATTCATGTGGATTTTTGAGGCCATCGGGATTGAGAACTTTGTCACCGTCAAGAACAACGGCATTATCAAGGCTGCCGCCTTTAATGAGCCCAATTGAGCGCAGGTACTCAATTTGAGATTTTTCACAAAAAGTTCGGCAGGGCGCAATTTCTTGAGCAAAAACATCTTCATTAATTTTGCCATGGAACTCCTGATGACCGACAACAGGCGAAGGAAAATCAATTACAAAATTTATTTTAAGTTGAGAATCGCTTGGAGAAATAGAAATATTTCCTCCTTTGTCATCATTAAAGGTAACTGTTTTAAGCACTTTCAAATATTTGCGGGAAACATTTTGTTTAGTTATGC
>CADBMA010000055.1 GCA_902795665.1 uncultured Rhodospirillales bacterium | reverse complement strand
TATAAAATCATCGGCAATCGAGAAAACGAGGCTCTTGGTTGGAAAAAAGTTGTTCCGGCTCAGGTTCAGGATAAAATCCGCAAGGTTTTAGGTGTAGATAAATGTGTTTTTTTGACCATTACAAAGTGATAATGTTTTGTTTTTCCGCGTTTAAAATAGCTCCCTTCCGCTACATTTAAAACAAAAACTATACATAATATAGATTATGCGACAAATGTATCAAGATCAAAAACACCTCTTACCTGTTAATTATAAACAAATTTTATGCTATAACTTTTATAAATGGTATTTTGTTATAAATAAGCAGTATTTTTTATATTGAGTATTGTTTCGGCAATATATTGCAACTCTTCAGCGTTAATTTTATGCTCCAACAAATCGTATTTAATACCTTTTACCGGAATTTGGTGATTTTGCAACCACTGCACCGAAAAATCCAGCGTCTTGAATTGGATAATATTATCTTGTTTTCCGTGCAGCATATATATCTTCGGACGCGAATTAATATTTTGCTCCAAACTATCCTTTCCGGCAACAATTCCTGACAATGCAAAAATGCCGCCAACTGCTCGCTCACGGCACAATCCGGCATAAATTGCCAAAGTTGCCCCTTGTGAAAAACCCACAAGATAAGTATGGCAATCATCAATATTATATTTTTCTTGCCATTTATCAATAAAAGCATTAATGCGCGGTGCTTGATTGCACAAATCATTTCCGGCTTGATTGTATATCTCTACAACCTCTTCCAATGGTGTTTCCGGATTGCGTCGTTTGTGTTCACTATCATAATGTGATACATCATACCATTCGCGTACATTGTTGTTTTTGTGAAATTTATCAGATTGCGGGGTAATCACCACAGCTTGCGGCAAGAGTGTTGCCAACTTTTCAGCCTCACAAGCAATATCATCAACCGAACTCTTATATCCGTGGATAAAAACAACCAAATTTTGAGGCTTCTCGGCATTGCCATAGATTTTATACTCAAAATCAACCATTTAGACCTCATCAGTTGAAAAACTTATTATTCTTTGGGAAGCCAAACGGTACAGATTTTCCAACTTGTCCACGATGCCCAATCCATGTCCTCAAATCAGTTTCAACCCCCACTCCTCCGGAACGGCCAAAGCTAAAACCGTCAGCTTCATTAAAGAACTGAACATCGGACATTCCGCCATCTTTGTATTTTTGCAAAATTACTCCATGACCACGCGCCATAGTTGGTATTTCTTCAGTTTTGAAAACCAACAGCTTGCGATTTTCTCCGACTGTGGCGACCATATCACCGCTCACTTTTACACAAAAGACGGTTTTCTCGCCAGCTCCCACGTTCATAATTTTGCGGCCATTCTTGGTCTGAGCCAAAATGTGATTTTCATCAATAATAAAACCCCTCCCCTTGTTTGATGCAAGCAGATACGATGCTTTTTGTTCAAAAACAAACATTGCGGTAATCGTATCCTGATTAGCAATATCTACCATCAGCCGCAAAGGCTGCCCAAAACCGCGTCCGGTTGGAACATCATTGGCCTGAACATTAAAGAATTTTCCGGAACTATCCAAAATCACAATTTTATCCGTAGTTTGAGCATGAATTGCAAAAGCCAAGGCATCATCTTCTTTAAACTTAAAATCAGTTTTCAAGTCAACATATCCTTTCATCGCCCTAATCCAGCCTTTTTCAGACAATATAACTGTAATCGGTTCTTTTTCGATAAGAGCCTCAAGCGGAACTTCTACCACCTCTGTAACTTCGGCAAACTCAGTGCGGCGGCGGCCAAGCGCAGTTTTTTTACCAAAACGTTCTTTAATTTGTTTAATTTCTTCAGCAATTGCTGACCATTGTTTGTCCGAATCATCAAGCAATTCTTCCAATTTAGCTTTTTCATCGCTTAATTCATCATATTCTTCGCGTATTTGGCTTTCTTCCAGTTTGCGCAATGAACGCAATTTCATATTCAAAATCGCCTCAGCCTGATTATCGCTAAGCGAAAACTCTTTCATCATAATGCTTTTGGCATCATCTTCTTCGCGTATAATCTCAATAATGCGATCCAGATTGAGATATGCGGTTAAATATCCCGATAAAATCTCCAGACGATAATTAATCTTATCCAAACGATAGTTTGTTCTGCGCAACAAAACATTATGCCGATGACTGAGATATTCTCGCAACACCTCTTTAATGCTCATAACTCTTGGAACACCCTCAGAATCAAGTACATTCATATTCATGTTAAATCGGCTTTCCAATTCAGTTTGCTTGAACAAATGCTCCATCAGCAAATTAGCATCAACAAGGCGGCTTTTCGGCTCCAGAACAATCCGCACATCTTGCGCAGATTCATCGCGAATATCATTAAGCAGCGGAATTTTCTTGTTCAGTAAAAGTTCGGCAATCTTTTCCACCAACTTGGCCTTTTGCACCATATATGGTATCTCAGTAACCACAATTTGATATTGCCCGTGTCCAAGATCTTCTTTTTCCCACTTTGCACGAACTCTAAATACACCCTTACCGGAAGTATAGGCATCTAAGATATTTTGAAATTTATCAATAATGATGCCGCCGGTAGGAAAATCAGGTCCCTTAAGACGCTTTACCAAAGGCTCAATTTCACATTCCGGATTATCAATCAGATACAGCAGCGCATCGCTGATTTCGCTTAAATTATGCGGCGGAATGTTGGTTGCCATACCAACCGCAATACCGGATGTTCCATTACACAAAAGATTGGGAACAGCTGCCGGCATGACCAAAGGCTCACTTTCTTCGCCGTCATAAGTATCCATAAAATCAACGGCATTATCATTAAGACCTTCCATTAATGCCATTGCAAAATCGGTCAACCGTGCCTCGGTATAACGCATTGCTGCCGGACCGTCGCCATCAATATTACCAAAATTGCCCTGCCCGTCCACCAACGGATAACGCACTGAAAAGTCTTGCGCCAAACGCGCCATTGCCCCATATACCGCACTATCACCATGGGGATGATATTTACCGATAACATCACCAACAACGCGAGCGCATTTCTTAAAACCCGATTTAGGATCAAGGTGCAATTGACGCATTGCATACATCAAACGGCGATGCACCGGCTTAAGCCCGTCACGAACGTCTGGCAAAGACCGCGATACAATGGTGGACATTGCATAAGACAAATAGCGCTTGCTCAATTCTTCGGCAAGCTGAACATCTTTAATTTTATTCTCAGTTTCTTGCATAATATCCCTATAAGTCCAGATTTTGCGCTAAGTTAACACGATTTTCAGGAAATTTCAAGCCGTGGTTTTGAAAAAAGTTCTTATTAAGAAAAAAAGCTGTAAGTTTCAACAAATCTGCCATTTCCAGATTGGTTGGATTATAATTTTTATCCACAATAAAATGCGGATATGCAAATAATTTTTCCTTATATGGCGCTCCGGATTCGGCACAAACCGCCTTGCCGCTTTTAGGAGACACATAAGCCAAATTTTCAGTCGATCCGGTATCTGCACATTCGGTCAAATCAAGACCAATCCCTAAATATTCCAGCAGATAAAACTCAAAAAAAGCATAATGCACAAGCCAATTCGGATCGGCAATAAGCTGAAAAAAACTATCAATATAATAATAGAAATGCTCTGTATTTTCATTTTCCGGCAAACAAGACACCGCCAGCGAACAAAACGACGATAATGTCGCCAAACGTTTTGAATCATTCATAAAATTAACAGCCGTCGGCATCACCAGCTCAGTTTTGAAAGACAGCATATTTTCTTCCACTCTTGCATAAGCATCAATTGCAATCAAATTGCCAATTTGATAAATGCCAAGATTTTTTTTGCTCAGACCGCCGCGTACAAAACCACGCAACAGACCATGGTTTTTGGTAACCGCGCTCACAATAAGTGAATTTTCGCCATAGCGGCGCACATCCACGATATATCCTTCATCCTCAAACTGCATACCTGCCTGACAGAGTTGGTTCTTAATGGTTTAAAATGAAAATCTCAGCCATGTAAACAGAACATTGCCATCATTTTTAATCCCTGGCACATATGCCGCCTGCAAAGCAACGTTCTTGTAGCTAATTCCCCCAACCGGCAATGGTAACGGAACCGGTATATAGCTATATTCATGACGCTGAGTTAAGCTCAAAGTATAACCTGCTCCGATTTTCCAATCTCCGCTGTCCGAAAGGTCCCAGTTATATTGATAAGCATATCCGAAAATTGTCTCAAGATAAAAATTAGAATCCTTAAAGGCCATAGCATACAAACCATGCCACTCGTTGCCCTTCCAATATCCTTTGCCAAGACCAAATCCCCATGCCTCTTCATTATATTTTTCAATATGTTTTTTGTCATATGTCAATCTATTGTGCCAAGCATAAAATGGGGTATAAACATCCAAACGTCCGCAGTGCCATGTATCGGCGATATTTACCTTAAGATCTTCGTACCACTCTTTCCACTCAAAAGAATGAGCCTTATGGGGAATCAATACAAATAAAATCAGCAAAACAAGATATTTTTTAAACTTCATTTCTCTCTCATAAATTATCAAATTAAACGACTATTTTCAATTGCCGCCTTAACAAACGCAACAAACAAAGGATGCGGATCAAAAGGTTTTGACTTCAACTCAGGATGGAACTGAACGCCAATAAACCATGGATGCTCAGGACGTTCAACAATTTCAGGAAGCTCCCCATCCGGAGATTTGCCGCTGATTAACATTCCGGCTTTTTTTAACACCGCTTCATACTTAATGTTTACTTCATAACGATGGCGATGGCGCTCATTAATTTCTCTACTGCCATATATTTGAAATGCCTTGGATTTATCATCCAAAATAGTAGGATATGCCCCCAAACGCATTGTTCCGCCCAAATCACCATCTTTATGGCGAGTTTCTTTGGTTCCGTCTTTGTCCCATTCGGTCATAAGTCCGACAACCGGCTCACAATCTTCTGACAATTCCGTACTGCCGGCATTTTTAATTCCGGCAATATTTCTAATCGTTTCAATAACCGCCATTTGCATACCAAAACATATGCCCAAATAAGGTATATTGCGTTCTCTGGCATACTGTGCAGCTTTAATTTTGCCTTCGGTTCCACGATTACCAAATCCCCCGGGAACCAAAATACCGCTCACATCACTCAGCAATGCTTCAGCTCCTTGCTTTTCAACATCTTCTGCATCGAGCCATTTAATTTTTACCTTAAAGTGGTTAGCCAGTCCGCCATGTGTCAAAGCCTCGGCCAGAGATTTATACGCCTCTTGCAATTGATATTTTCCGACCACAGCTATAGTCACCTCCCCTTCGGGATTCTGTATAACTTCGGCAATATGCTGCCATTTTTTCAGGTCGGGTTCTTGGGTATTGTTCAGCCCAAAATATTTGCAAACCTGATAATCAAGTCCTTCCTGCGAATACGCCAACGGAACGTGATAAATAGATTTTGCATCAAGCGCCGCAATAACACACTCTTCTTTCACATTACAGAACAATGCTATTTTACGTCTTTCGTTCTGCGGAATTTCTATCTGTGAACGACAAAGCAAAATATCCGGCTGAATACCATATTCTTGCAGCTGTTTAACTGAGTGCTGTGTAGGTTTAGTTTTGAGCTCTCCTGCTGTTGGAATATAAGGCAAAAGTGTCAAATGCAAAAACATGGTACGATCGCGTCCCAACTCATATGCCAATTGACGTATAGCCTCAAGATACGGCTGTCCCTCAATATCTCCGACAGTGCCTCCGATTTCACAAAGTACAAAATCTTCGTCCTCAATATGCCCCAGAATAACATCTTTAATTTCATTAGTAACATGAGGAATAACCTGAATAGTTGCGCCCAAATAATCACCGCGGCGTTCTTTATCCAACACTCTTTGATATATTTTGCCGCTGGTAACACTATCATATTTTGTTGCCGGTATCCCCGAAAAACGTTCATAGTGCCCCAAATCAAGATCTGCTTCCGTACCGTCATCAGTAACAAAAACCTCGCCATGCTGGCACGGGTTCATAGTTCCGGGATCAACATTAAGATATGGGTCCAACTTGCGCAATCTTACCTTATATCCGCGAGCCTGCAATAGTGCCGCCAATGATGCCGAAGCCAAACCTTTACCCAAAGATGAAACAACACCGCCGGTAATAAAAATAAATTTTGTATTTGTTTTCTCAGACATTTTATATTTATCCGTTTAATAAGAAAGCGACGAGGACACCATTATATTCACAGCGCCTCGTCGAGCATTGTTAGTAAAAAAGTTTTTTCAAACTATTGCTCTGCAGCTGGCGCCGAAGGCATAGCCGGAGCCGGAACGTTTTGTTCTGCCGGTATCTGTTCCAATATAGACTTGGTTGTTTCCGAATTGTTATGTCCTTTATAATATAAAGAAAGTGACATACTGGTAATAAAGAACAAAGTAGCCAAAATAGCCGTAGCCCGAGTCAAAAAGTTTCCGGTTCCGCGCGCTGTCAAAAAGTTTGAAGCTCCGCTTCCGCCGCCCAAACCGCTCAATGCACCGCCGGAAGAACGTTGCAACAAAATAAACGCCACCAGAAAAATGGCTACTAACAAATGTGATACCAATAAAACTGTAATCATTTTTTACCCTCTAAATATATATTAATAAACAGATTTAGCAATTGCCATAAAATCTTCAGCCTTAAGGCTGGCACCTCCGATTAAGGCACCATCAACATCAGGCAAAGATAAAAACTCAGATGCATTTGTCGGTTTTACAGAACCTCCGTACAAAATGCGCATTCTTGAAGCAATTGTCTTGTTCAGCTTTTTAGCCACAGCCTTGCGGATTGCGGCATGAACTTCCTCAACATCTTGCGGTGTCGGAGTCTTTCCGGTTCCGATAGCCCATACCGGCTCATATGCAATAACGGTGTTAAAAGCCTGAGACCCTGCCGGCATAGAATTTCGAATCTGCTTGGTGCAAACCTCAATTGTTCTTCCTTCATCACGTTCTTTTTCGGTTTCGCCGATACATATAATAGTTTTCAACCCATTAGCATGAGCGGCTGCGGCCTTTCGAGCAACCACGCGGCTGCTTTCTCCATGATTGGTTCTGCGTTCAGAATGTCCCAAAATTACATACGAACAACCGATATCTTTCAGCATTTCTGAACTTATGTCTCCGGTATGAGCTCCTTTACTTGCGGTATGAGCATCTTGTGCGCCCAAAGCAACTTTATTCCCGCGAAGAACTTTTTTTACAGAATACAAAAGTGTAAAAGGCGGACAAATCAAAAATTCGCATTGAGGTTTGGTCAGTTTCCTGACTGCTGCAGACACTGCTCTGGCAAGATTGACTCCGTCTTCCAGCTTTCCGTTCATCTTCCAATTACCGGCTATAAGCTTCTTTCTAAGCATAATTTTATCCTCACAACATTTAATGTTGTCACTCTTTTACCACACTAAAAAAATATTTTCCAGCTAAAAAAACTTTTCAACACCAATATTTTATAATTGCATAAAACAACAAATCTATTATAGTGTCTTGCAGTTATAATTTTCAAGGACAATAAATAAATGATTACTAAGTTACGCAAAGCACAAGATTCCTGGGTTGCCAAATTGATTTTTATTCTTACCGCGTTAAGTTTTATGTCATTGTTTGGCATTTCGGGATATTTGGATCGTGCCGCCTCAAACCCTGCGGTCATTCGTGTTAACAACCGCAAAATCAGCTTGGCTGAATTCAATATGCAGCTTGATGAACAAATCAGGTTTGCTCACAAACTTTTCGGAGATATTGAAATTTCTGACGAAATGCGTGAGGCTATGGTCAATGAATTGGTGCAAAAAAATCTGACAGAACAAATCATCAAAGAAACCGCTTCCAAAGAGCGCATTTATATAAGTGATTCGCTAATTAGAACCATCATCACCTCACAACCGCAGTTTCGCGATGAAAACGGGCATTTCAATCCGGCTCGTTTTCACAATTTTCTTTCCTCTTCAAACTGGAGTGAAAACCGATATGTTGAAACCATGCGCAATGACATAATCAAAAGATTTTTAATCAGCAATCCGGTCAGCAACATCAAAGTTTCAAAAACTTTGCTTGATTTAGCTGCAAAATCTGAAAGTCAGCGTCGCATTTTCAAATACATTGAACTAAGTGCCGACAATATCAAAATTGACCGCAAAATTACCGATGAAGAAATTGATCAGTATTATCAAGATTTTGCCTCTGAGTTTATTGAACCTGAAAAAAGAAACATCACCGTTCTGGAAATAACCTTTGAAAACATTGCCGAAAAGGTTGAAATCAGCGAGGATGAAATTAACGATTTTTACAAAGAAAATCTCAGTCACTTTGTTGTTCCTGAAAAGCGCGAAGTCTTGCAAATGTTGTTTGCTGACGAAGCAACGGCACGCAAAGCTTTTGATGCGCTCAAATCCGGTGCTGACTTTTATGACACTGCTGACAAAATTGCCGGACAGACTCGCGAAGAAACCAGCCTCGGAGTGGTTGACAAAGATATGTTGATTGCCGAAGTTGCTGACGACGTTTTTCACGCTTCGCTCAATGGCGTGGTTGGTCCGGTCGAATCTGAGCATGGCTGGCATATTATGAAAGTAAAAAGCATAATCCCCGGCTCAAAAACAAACGATGAAGTTGCGCATAAGCAAATTTTAGACACCCTGCGCACTGAAAAAGCTTACGAGCACGCATACGATATCATCAAAAAAATTGATGACAAAATCGGCAGCGGCGCCACT
>CADBMA010000054.1 GCA_902795665.1 uncultured Rhodospirillales bacterium | reverse complement strand
TATTAAACGCATATTTTTTACAATCATCACTTGCCTGTTGACAAACACTTTTAGTAGTTATATAAGAATAACATAATTAAAAGTTGTTATAAAACGATGTTGCTGCTTAGAGGAGGTAATTAGCATGGCAGATATTAATATAAACCAGGACGCTCCGGAAACAAGTGCTTTGAATTTATTTTTAAAAGAAAATTTTGATAAACTTCAAGAAGAAAATCCTATCTTGATAAAAGCAATGGAAGAGCTTGCCGATTACCTTCAGGACTCCGCATCAAAACAAATTATACAAGACATAAAAAAACTACGCGGCCATAAATTTGACTAAATATCATTGCTAAACTTAAATTCAGCTTGCAAGCAACCCCAATATGCTTTATATTAATAAATGCCGAGCAATCGGCTATGACACTAGAGGCACTGCGAAATAGAAATTTCGGACCCGGGGGCAGTACCCGGCACCTCCACCAAAAAAATCATCGGGGGTGAAACAGGTTAGACGGGGTTTAATAAAGGCTGTTGTTGTGTTCGGTGAGATACCACCGTTATCGGTTCAACTTAAAATAAATGCTAACGATAATGAATTAGCACCAGTTGCTTTGGCTGCTTAATTGTAGTCGCAACGAATCCAAATTCCTGTTGTCTTGGTTGACGACAGGTGGGGAACGAGCCTCCTAGCAACAGAACGGCTCTTTTTTTTATCCTTCAAACACTCAAACAACCTCCAATTATAGACATAATTTTAAATACAAAAAAGGGCAGATATAAAAACCCGCCCATTCCCTAAAACTAATTATTTGGAGTTGCGATATTTTAGGGAGAAACCTAAAACTTTTATTTCCATTTTGTCCCATAATAAAAAATTTTGTTTAATTTGTCAACTACATTAATGATGGAATTTCTGAAAAAAAATCGCACCCTCCTCCAAATCTTTAATAAAATCTTCCCAATCTTGCTCATGATCCAGCTCGTCATGCAAAATTTGTCGAGAAATTTCAAATGTTTCATAATCTTTTCCCCAACACATTTCGCAAATTTGCTGATATCTGGCAATAGCGCAACGCTCCGAGTCCAGATTTTGCTTCAATAGCTCAATACTTAGCGCATTGTTGGGAATTTCATACCCGCAACGAGCTTGTTGCATCCATTCTGCCGGAGCCAACAAAGGAGTTCCCCCCAATTGAATAATCCTCTCGGCAATTTTTTTAGCGTGTTCTAACTCTTCTTTTGCATGTTTTTCAAATTCTTCTTGAATTGTCACCCGCATTGGGCCAAAAATAATCTGACTCCCAATCCAATATTGATAATATGCCAGCCATTCTTCCGCATAAGCCTGATTTAACACTGTTATAATCTCATCGTGATTCAATTTGCACATTTTTTGTGCTGCAATTCCCATGACTATTCTCCTTTTAATATTAACTACATGGTTGAAATAATATTCGTTAAAGAAAAATCAATACATTGCCACTATTATATATTCTATATGTTTTAGGAGAAAGATATGGTTTTAGTTTCACCGAGTTTATTATCTGCAGATTTTGGGAACCTGCGCAATGAAGTGCAAAAGCTTGAAAAATCTGGTGCCGACTGGCTGCACTTGGATGTTATGGATGGACATTTTGTGCCCAACTTAACCTTTGGAGCTCCAATCATAAAAACTCTGCGCACCGCTTCAAATTTGACATTTGATACACACCTAATGGTCGAAAACCCCGAAAAAATGATACCATGGTTTGCTGATGCCGGTTCGGATATCATAACCATTCATTTTGAAGCTTGCAACAACCCCCAGCAAGCCCTGCGCCAAATTCGCGGCCTTGGCAAAAAAGCCGGAATTTCAATAAAACCCCAAACTCCCGCATCAGAAATTATATCTCTGCTTGACGATGCTGATTTGGTTTTGGTCATGACGGTCAATCCGGGATTTGGCGGACAAAGCTTTATGTCTGACCAGCTTGAAAAAATTGCTGCACTCCGTCACATGATTGGAACAAAAAACATATATCTTGAGGTTGATGGCGGTATCAACCCCAAAACTGCAGAATTATGCCGAAAAGCCGGTGCCGACGTTTTGGTGGCCGGAAGCGCTGTATTCAAAACCTCTGATTACGCCGCAAATATTAATGCCCTAAAAACACAAGGAGATCTGCCATGACAACAGTTATGATAATTGAAGATGAAGAAGCTTTAGGGCTTTTGCTGAAATATAATCTTGAAAAAGAAGGATATCAAGTAATCTGGGAAACCTCAGGAAACAAAGCAATGTCGTCCGTTGAAAAACATTGCCCTTCCGTAATTTTGTTGGACTGGATGCTTCCCGAACTTTCCGGAATAGAAATTTGCAAAATGATCCGCAATAAACCGGATATCAAAGATATTCCAATCATTATGCTCACCGCAAAAGGAGAAGAAGAAGACAAAATCAAAGGGCTAACGGCCGGAGCTGATGATTATGTAACCAAGCCGTTCTCTGTTCCGGAATTGATGGCACGCATAAAAACCAACCTTCGTCGCGCCCCCGAATTGCTGCCCGAAAAAGAATATGTTTTTGAAGATATTCGCATGGATTTAGTTGAACGCAAAGTTTTTCGCGGCAACAATTACATTCATCTCGGACCAACCGAATTTCGTTTATTAAAAATGCTGATGGAAACCCCCGGAAAAGTATTTTCACGAGAATTTTTGCTCAAAAATGTTTGGGGAAATAATATTTTTGTTGAATCTCGAACCGTCGACGTTCACATTCGCCGTCTACGCAAATCATTAAACGAGTACGGCCCCGATTATATCCGTACCGTACGAGCAACCGGATATGCCATTGACAATAATATTCAGCAGGAGAATGAATAATAAAATGGGACTAAAATTTAATATACTAAAAACTTGCGGAAAATCGCGCCGCGGACAGCTAATAACCAAACACGGAATAATCAACACACCGGCTTTTATGCCTGTCGGCACTTGCGGAACCGTAAAAGCCATGATGCCGGAATCTGTCGCTGCCGCCGGTGCTGAAATTTTGCTCGGAAATACTTATCATCTGATGCTGCGTCCAGGGGCCGATTTGGTTGAAAAAATGGGAGGATTGCACAATTTTATGAACTGGGACAAACCCATACTAACCGATTCGGGTGGCTTTCAAGTCATGAGTCTGAGCGGTCTGCGCAAAATTGGAGAAAAAGGGGTTGAGTTCGCTTCACACATTGATGGCAAACGCTATTTTTTATCTCCTGAAGAATCAATAAAAATTCAACATAAACTTGATGCTGATATCACCATGTGCTTTGATGAATGCGTCAAACTGCCGGCAACTCATGATTTGGTCAAAAAATCAATGCAGATGTCCATGCGTTGGGCCGAACGCAGCAAAGCCGCCTTTATTGACCGAGATGGCTATGGAATTTTTGGCATTCAGCAAGGCGGAGATTATCAAGACCTGCGCGCCGAATCTGCCGAAAAACTACAAAAAATCGGATTTGATGGCTATGCTATCGGTGGTTTGGCTGTTGGCGAGGGACAAGAAATTATGTTCAAAGTCTTGGATTATGCCCCGCAAATGCTCCCCGACAACAAACCGCGCTATCTGATGGGAGTTGGTCGCCCTGATGATATCGTCGGAGCCGTTCTGCGTGGTGTTGATATGTTTGACTGTGTAATGCCAACACGCTCCGGACGCACTTCTCAGGCTTTTACTCGTTACGGAACAATAAATATCCGCAACGCTCGTCATCGCGAAGACCCTCGACCACTGGAAG
>CADBMA010000053.1 GCA_902795665.1 uncultured Rhodospirillales bacterium | reverse complement strand
TTCTTTGTCATTAAGCTGACTTTCGATAACATCTTCAAGGTGGCGCGTCCAAGCAAACAAGGTATACAGAGCCTCGCGCTTTGCCTTAGGCAGCAAACGCATTCCTAAGAAAATTGCCGTGCCGGTTTTATGTCTGATGGCTTTATTGGTATTGTTCATAAGTAATTTTCCGTCCAGTATGCGAGGATTCTATGACTATTTTGGCTGAAAATCAATATTTTTTTTCATTTCTTTTATCCAAGGCGCTATATCAGCAACAGCTCGACGACAGTATGCTGTTTTGCGTTCCATGCCTTTAATCTTGCGAAATTTTCCATTAGCCGTAATTTCACCGCGAATATCAGGAAAAATGCCAAAATTGATATTCATCGGTTGATAATTTTCAATATCGGTTACATCATGCAAATGTCCAAGCATGGCACCAAATGATGTAGTTTCCGGAGGAAGCAGCGGTATGTTGCCGCGCAGTTCTTCTGCGGCAAAATATCCCGACAACAAACCTACGGCAGCACTTTCAATATATCCTTCGCAGCCGGTTATTTGCCCTGCAAAACTGATGTGCGGGCGACTTTTTAAGCGCAGATACTCATCAAGCAAGAGCGGACTTTTGATAAAAGTATTTTTATGGATACCTCCCAAACGCGCAAATTCAGCGTTTTCAAGACCGGGAATGGTGCGAAAAATTTCTTGTTGCGCTCCATATTTCATCTTGGTTTGAAAACCAACCATATTGCGCAGGGTATCGGCAAAATTATCCTGCCGTAATTGAACCACGGCAAAAGCGTGTTTTCCGGTATGCGGATTGGTAAGTCCGACCGGTTTCATCGGCCCGTATAAAAGCGTATCGCGGCCGCGCTCAGCCATCACTTCAATCGGCAAGCAACCATCAAAATAATTGGGCTTTTCAAAATCGTGAAATTGTACTTTTTCCGCATTGAGCAATCTGTCTACAAATGTGTAGTACTGTTCTTCATTAAGCGGGCAATTAATATAGTCTTGGCTATCGCCTTTATCATAACGTGACTGATACCAAGCAATATTCATATTGATACTGTCTTTATAAACAACCGGCGCAATTGCATCATAAAATGACAAAGCCTGATTGCCAATCTCTGCCATAATTGAAGACGACAATTTTTCACCAGTCAGCGGTCCGGTGGCAATAATTGTGCGGCCAAAAGTTTCATCCGGCAAATTTTCTATCTCGCCTATCTCAAAGCTGATATTGGGGTGATGCTGAAGCTTGTTAGTAATATACGCGGCAAAGGCATCTCTATCAACCGCCAAAGCTCCTCCGGCCGGAACCTTGCAGCTATCCGCCGCTTCCATAATCAGCGAGCCAGACATACGCATTTCCTGATGCATAAGCCCAACAGCATTGTGTTCGGCATCATCGGAGCGCAGTGAGTTTGAACAAACCAACTCCGCACAGGCTGCATTTTTATGCGCCGGCGAAAACTTGTGCGGTTTCATCTCATGAATTATAACCCTGATGCCTCGAATTGCTGCCTGCCATGCAGCTTCGCTTCCGGCCAAACCGGCTCCGATTATATGCAATGTTTTTGTATTCATATTTTTTCCTCGGCTGCAGATTACTAATAATATCTTTGAAAATCAAGTTAAACTTATCTTTATTGACTGGCGGCCTAACATAATGTTTATGAAATGGATAACTATTATGAATTATCATTTGCTATTTTATAAAAAAAAATATATCATAGCGCAAAGTTAACTTGTTTATTTACATACAAATGAAAAAAATTGTAGTACATCTGTTTGTTATTGTTTCATTTTTTGTCGGCTCAGCTTGGGCGACTAATGATATTGATAGTATGCTCTTTGCTCCGGCTAAGAAAATTTCGGCGGCAGGCAAAAAAAGCCCTTTGATTCCACATATAACCAAGGATCAAACTGCTCCTGCTCCGAAAAAAAACACTAAAAACAAGACAAAAGCTGTTAAACAAGATGAGGCTTTGCCCGAAGTTGATGATGCGCCGAAAAAAAAGAAAGCACAGTCATTAACCGAAAAATTTGAAGAAGCTGAAGAAAAAATAAAAGATAAAAAAGATTCAATCATCAAAGATACATGGGTTGAAAAATTAAGCACTTCAATCAAAGAAAAAACTGAAAGCAATGAAGAAATAAAATCCGACGGCGATAGTGCCAGCTTGGAAAGTTTGACACGTGCATCAACTAAAAGCGGACGCTCCAACGCTTCGGTTTTTGATGTTTCGGGCGTGATGTTGAGAATGTCTTTATCGCAAGCTGAGTCTGCCTTGCTAAAGCGCGGTTATAAAATGGTTTCTAAAAAGTTTGAAATTCCTAATTTTATAAAATGGCGTTATGAGGAGCAGTGCCGCAATTCAGGAGTGGTAGGATATGAAAGACTGAATAGCTGTGTGGTTAAAGCGGCTCAGGAAACAAATCATCAATATACCGAGAGCGCTAAATTTGCCAAATATGACAGCCAAGAAGAAGTTAACATTTGGCTGACCAGCAATTTTACAAACAATAAAGTATATAAAATTACTTATTCTACCGGTATTACGAAAGTAAATCGCGGAAGCGGGCAAAAGATTCAGTATCTTCATAATATAAAAACTTTTGAATTTTGGCGTCGTATCAATCAGAAATACGGAGCCCCGGATAACAAGACCGAAGTTTTGTGGGGATTGGGCGGAAATAAACCGTATATGAGAGCTGCAACCGGACGACTGATGCTTGAAGATCCAATGCTGCGCGAGCTTGATTATACACGGATGTCTCGTGAAGACGCAAAATTTATGAATACTAACTTGTATAATTTTTAGGGCCATGAATAATAAGATTAATATAAGTGAACTAATATGCACCAGAATAAGTCATGATTTAATTGGCAATATCGGGGCTTTTGCCAATGCTGTCGAATTACTTGAAGATAATGATGACGAATTTTTAAATGATATAAAATCCACGCTTAAATTAAGCTCATCAGTTTTGACAGCGCGGCTGAAGTTTTTCCGCATGGCTTTTGGGCTTACCAACAGCAATTTAAAAAACCCGCAAATTGTGACTCAGGCCTGCAATGATTATCTAAAGTCACTCACCCCTAATTACCCAATCACTTTATCTTTACAACCGCAACCGGAGCAAAGTGGCTTTAACCGTGTGCTGATGCTGGCGGTTATGATTGTTGCCGACCTTATTATCAAAGGTGGGCAAATTAATATCAGTACCGATAATCAGATGATGAAAGCGCGCGTAATCAGCGGCTACCCTTTGGCGCAAAACAAAATATCCGAAATGCAAAACATACTGAACGGAAACGATTCTGAAAATCCGGCGCAATATGCACCGCTGTTTTGCCTGCTTGAAATGGGAGCAAAGCTGAATATTGATACTTCTGATGGTTTTGCGCTGATTATTGCATAAAAGATATTCAATAAAACATCTCAAATTTTAAATATTTTGTTTATTTTCGTGCAAGAGACTTATTTTGCTTGCTTTTCATGGTATATTATGAAATGATGGCATACAATTTTATATATCATAAGGACTGAAATGACTTTAACTAAAAATGAGACTTCTATTTTGCTAAATGCCGTACGACAAGGCATTTATTTTGCGCTTTTATACGCATTTGTTGCGTTATTATGTGCGTTTTCACAACATTTTCGCGAAAAAATATTTCATGAACATGGGGTTGTGGAAAATATTCAGCTTTCATTGTTATTGGGTTCAGGAATGATTTTTGCGATCCATGCCTGCTGTCATAAAAAATGGCATATTGTAAGTTTATTGTTGGCATCGTGTTGTTTTTTGGCGTGCTGCCGCGAGCTTGACAAATTTTTTGATGATGTTACGCCGCTCACCAGTTGGAAATTTGGTTTTATGTTTCCGATTGCCGCATTTGCCTATGCCATAAAACATTTTGAAAAAACTTTTAAGACTTTGCTGAAATTTGTAACCACACCTTCATTTTTTATGATGTGCAGTGCAATAATGGTTATTTTGCCAATTGCGCAATATGTCGGACACCGTCCTTTTGTCAGCGCAGTGCTTGGGGAAGATAATCTGCCGGCAATTAAAGAATTTTTTGAAGAATGCTGTGAGGCTATCGGATATTTTATGATTTTTCTATCATCTATAGAATATTGCATTAACACACGCACAAAGCATCAATAAAAAAATACAATTAGCGCAAAAAATGCTTGCCATATTCTAAATTTTAGATTAAAAGGGTGAGCATATCTATGGTCCCATCGTCTAGCGGTCTAGGACATCGCCCTCTCACGGCGGTAACGCGAGTTCGAGTCTCGCTGGGATCACCAATTGCATTCGGCAGGTGTATAACCTGCCGTTTATTTTGTTTTTTTAATCAAAATGCGGAGAAAATTTGATTTTAAATAAGCTCTAC
>CADBMA010000052.1 GCA_902795665.1 uncultured Rhodospirillales bacterium | reverse complement strand
GTTACCAATGCAGTGCGTTGTGTTCCTCCGCAAAATAAGGTAATAGCTGCCGAGGTCAATAATTGCCGCACATTTCTGCAAAATGAAATATCTGCTATGCCCAATTTGAAAATAATTTTAACTCTTGGCGTTGTGGCACATAATGCAGTGCTTGCCGCCTTAAAATATAAAAAGAGTGACTATAAATTTTCCCACGGAGCTGTACATATTTTATCTGCGGATAATTTAATTTTGTTCAACTCATATCATACATCGCGCTACAATATAAATACCGGAGTGTTGAGCGCCGATATGTTTGAACAGGTCATAAAAAACATTCGGGAGAGATTGAATGTCCTATGATTCTATGCTGCAACAGGCGCTGAAGCTCCATCAGCAAGGTAAGCTTGATGAAGCGGAGACCTTATATCGGCAGATTTTACAAACCACGCCTGAACACCCGAAAGTGCTTAATCTTTTAGGGCTGATTGCCCAAGGTAAAGGCTTGCATTCTGAGGCAATTAATTGCTTTGAAAAAGCCATAATCAACGATAGTGAGAATTTTGAACTCTTTTTCAATCTCGGTTGGTCTTTATCCGCACTGGCTAAATATCATGAGGCGTTAGAAGCTTATCGCAAAGTTCTGAAAATAAAACCCGATACCAAAGAGGCATATTTAGCCTTGGGAGAAACCTATGCCCTTTTGGGGCAAAAGGATAAGGCGGCAGAAATGTTTGAAAAAGCGCTGGTCTTTGCTCCCAAATATGTTGAAGCTGAAATCAATTTGGCTTATTTAAACCAAGACATAAAAAAATTGCTTCAATTATACAATGAACAGCCGGGGTATCCATCAATTGCATATTATCTGTCACTGCTGTACCGCAATCAAGGTGATATACAAACAGCATTGCGCTACGCGGTTAAAGCCGCAGACGGAACCACTATCGAGGGATACCAACTGCTGGCCGGAGAGCTATATCTGCAACAATCATGCAATGATGCCGCCGCCGCATTTTTTTGCGAAGCCTTAGAACTAAATCCGCGTTCTCTTCCGGCATTGATAAATCTTGCCAATATCGAAACCGATTCTCAGGCTGCCGAAAAAATGTATAAACAAGCAATTGATATTGATACTCAAGATTTTGATGCTCATCTTAATTATGCCGTATTTTTGCACCGTCACAATCGCTTGCCCGAAGCCTTAGAAGAGTATCGTAAAGCTGTAATTATCAATCCTCAGTCTTCCGAAGTTAGCGCCAATCTTGGAACTCTCCATCGCAGTCTGGGAGAAACAGAACAGGCTTTGGATTTGTTCTTTAATGCTTTTAATTTGGATAAAAATAATCGACAATACGCACTTAATATTGCTGAAACTTTGGTTATCCTGTACCGCCAATCTCCGGATAAGGCAATAAAGATTGCCGCAAACTGGCTGCAATATTGTCCTGATAATCCGTTTGCCAAGCATCTCAATGCATCGTTTAAAGGCGAAAATATCGGCAATGATACCCAGTACAGTCAGGAATTGTTTGATATTTTTGCCGATAATTATGAACACACCATGCGCAATCTTAATTATAACCTACCGGAACAATTTGTTGAGTTTATTGGACAACCGGCAGGATTGATAATTGATCTTGGTTGCGGCACCGGATTGCTGGGCGAAAAATTGAAAACATCAGACAATCGTCTAATTGGTGTGGATATATCTGCGGAAATGTTGGCCAAAGCAGCTGATAAAAATGTTTATGAGCAATTGGTGCAGTCGGATATCATTGAATATTGCCCAAATATTCCGCCCCAAGCTTTTGTTGTTGCTGCCGATGTAATCGGGTATATCGGAGATATAAAAACATTGGTACAACAAGTTTTTCCGCGCAAATTTGCTTTTTCGGCGGCCATTAATGATAATAGCGTTGATAATTTCAAGCTTGATATATCTGGACGCTATGTATATAACAGCAACTATATCAGCGCAATTTTAACCCAAACCGGATATACGGATATCAGTAGTCAAGAAGTGGTTTTGCGGACCGAAAACGACAGCGATGTCAACGGGATAATTTTTTATGCTAAGGAAAAAACTGATGAGCCGAAAAACTGAAAATACGGGATTTATTTGTCAGCATTGTGGTCGCGAGGTCTTGCCTTTAACCGATGGCAGTTATCGCAATCATTGCCCGTTTTGCCTTTATTCACTACACGTTGATATTATCCCCGGCGATAGAGCAAATGATTGCGGTGGACTGATGGAGCCGATAAATATTGTTTATAATTCCAACAAAGGTTATCAAATTGTGCATCGTTGTCAAAAATGCGGATTTGAACATAAAAATAAAATCAGCGAAGACAGCCGCCAACCTGATGATATTAATGTTATTACTTCAATTATGCGCAATCGCGCTCGTTGATTAACCATAAATCAGGTTTACATATATAAGCGGAAATATATGTAAAGGAGAAACATTAATGGAAATTGAAAATATTTTTGCCGCACGCCGTTCAGTTTATGCTCTCGGCAATGAACAATTGATGCCGAAAGATGATATAACCTCTCTTTTGGAACACGTCCTCAAATATGCGCCAAGCGCTTTTAATTCTCAATCATCAAGAATGGTAATTTTGTACGGTGATGCATATCACAAATTTTGGAACATTACCATGAAAATGCTCCACAAAATAACCCCGCCTGAAAAACTAGACAGTATGATTGTCAAAATCAACTCTTTTCAAAAAGGGCTGGGAACGGTTTTGTTTTTTGAAGATGAAAATACAATCCACAGCTTAGAAAAACAATACCCGCTTTATGCAGAAAATTTTCCTAAATGGTCACAGCAGTCTTCGGGAATGTTGCAATATATGGTGTGGATTGCCTTGTCTGCACATAGTATAGGTGCCTCACTGCAGCATTATAATCCGCTGATTGACGATGAAATTCATCATGAATATGACATTCCTGACAATTGGCAACTTATTGCCCAAATGCCCTTCGGAAGCATTGCCGCTCCGGCAGCTGACAAAACTTTTATACCCATAAATCAAAGATTAAAAATTTTTGATTGATAATCAGCTTGAAAAGTTATACAAGTGAATAACTTTAATCAATTAAATATAAGGACTTGTTATGGAAAATTTTTTGAGCCTTTTTTCTCACCTTTCTGACAATGCGATGTGGGCAATTTTCGGAATTGTTGTTATAATTTTATTGGCGTGGGATTTGTTTTTTCTCAATCGCAAAAACGAGGTACCGGTGTTTTCGCACACGCTTTTATTGTGCATAATATATATTGCAGCCGGATTGCTGTTTGGGTTGTTTATTATGTACGAACATGGCTCAGAAGACGGAATGTTGTTTTTTACCGGCTTCTTGGTTGAAAAAAGCCTGTCGTTAGATAACATTTTTGTAATGTCGGTAGTCTTTACCTCCTTAGGAATTCCACGAATTTATCAGCATCGAGTGCTGTTTTGGGGGATTTTGGGGGCAATAGTGCTGCGCGCCGTATTAATTTTGGTTGGTGAAACGCTTATTTCTCACTTCCACTGGGTATTGTATATATTTTCGGCATTTTTGCTTTACACCGGCGTCAAAATGATGTTGCCCAAAAAAGAAGAAGGTCGTCTTGAAGATTCGCATCTCTATAAAATTGTAAGCCGCTTTTTTCACGTTACAACAATACACAGCGGCCATTTTCTTGTGAAAGAAAATGGCAAATATTTCATTACACCGCTGTTTTTTGCGTTGATTATTATTGAGATGATGGACGTTATTTTTGCCTTGGATAGCATTCCGGCCATCTTTTTGATTACGCAAGATATATTTATTGTATATACCAGCAATATTTTTGCAATCTTAGGTCTGCGCGCACTATACTTTCTGCTTGAGGCGGCAGTTCATCGTTTTTATTACTTAAAACCGGCACTTGCAGTAATTATGGTGTTTATTGGTATTAAAATCTTTTTACCGCATTTTGGCTGGGAAGTTACAGCAATGCAATCATTATGCGTAACATTCAGTGTTATTTTTGTCGGCATCACTGCTTCATTGCTGCGAAAACAACC
>CADBMA010000051.1 GCA_902795665.1 uncultured Rhodospirillales bacterium | reverse complement strand
CAAGAACGTCACGGAGAGATGCCTTGTCAGGACGGCAAATTTGTATATGGCAACAAAACTTCAAGTTTTGAAAGAATTTTAAAAGTGATTGTATATGAAAGACCGCGTTATTTTTCTTATAAAGTAAAATAAATATTATCGGAAAGATATTGTCTACTCATTTGTGCCGTTGTGGAGTATTGCAACGGCATTTGTTTAATTTCTTTTATATTTTTGGGAATTACCCTTCTGGCATCTCGGATTATTTGTATTTTTCTGCAAAAGAAGCAAATCTTATTTGAATTATATTAAATGCTTATAGATAAAATTTCATAACATAAAAATAAAGTTACTTTTTTGTTGAAAAAATAGACAAAACGAGATATGATTATAACTAATTAGAGTAATTTAATACACCTTTTGTGATATGGAGAATGCAATGTCCACTAAATATGATGCTTTAGTTATATGGGATATGATGGAAAAACATCCTGACATGGTTAAAACTTTGATTGATACCAAAGATAATAAAGGCAAACCTTTATTTAATGCATCACAGGTTAATGATGTATTGTATAATTGTAAAGATACAATTGAAAACCATCCGGGTAGAATAATGGCAGTTTTGAATAATCCAGAGGAAATTGCCCTCATTGCCAGTAATGAAAACAAAGGGGCTGCTTTATGGCGTAGTGTCAATGATCCATTAAGTTCGACAATCGAAAAAAATCCACAAGCGTTCGGTATTCAGCCCAAAAATGAGAAAGATTCAATTAAAGCCAAATCAATTGTATCAGATATGATGGATAAACACCCTGATATGGTTAGGGCTTTGGTTGACGCTAAAGACAATGCAGGAAAACCTTTATTTAATGCATCAGAGATTAATGGTGTATTATATAATTGTAAGGATTCAATTGAAAATCATCCGGATAGAATAATGGCAGTTTTGAATAATCCAGAGGAAATTTCCCTCATTGCCAGTAATGAAAATAAAGGAGCTGCTTTATGGTATTATGTTAATAATCCATTGAGTTCTGCAATTGAAGAAAATCAGCAATCATTTACTGCTCAACCCAAAAATGCTGCAAGTAAACTGGCTGAGTTACGTGAACGATTAGCTCGAAAGACTGGTAAAAATTTGGAGACAAAACATAAATATGAGAAGAAGCCTATAACATTGGAAAAATTGAAGGAACTGTTTTCAAAAAAAATTGATGGGGCTTCAAGATAGAAGTAACTCTTAAATTTGCTTAGCGAGCCTTACGGTTCAAATCCTTGCAACCATAAAAAAAAACAAGGCATCTATACGATGCCTTGTTTTTCTTTGGTTGCGGGGGGAGGATTTGAACCTCCGACCCCCAGGTTATGAGCCTGGTAAGCTACCGGGCTGCTCTACCCCGCGATAAAGTAGTTTGTGTATACGCCTTTTGTTGTTTAATGTCAAGTCTAAATTTACATTATTAAAAAAACAATGTAATTACTATTGCAAAGACAAAAACAATTGCGGTTATTATATGCCATATTTTCATTGTTGCCTCAATTAAATAACACCAATGAAACCACAACCAAAACCGCCGTAATCGTAAATATAAATAAATGTTTGCGTTCTAACATCTGCACCTCCGCAATCTGATATAAGATGCAAAAATGCAGTTACAAGGTCAAAACTTCAATTAAAACATTAAAAACTTGTCTATTCCATACAAAACCAAAGCCGCATAAACTCCGGCAAAAACATCATCCAGCATCACACCCCATGCGCTTACAAGCTCGGAATCTGCCCATTTTGCCGGTTGCGGTTTGATAATATCAAACAAACGAAACAGTCCAAAACCCAAAGCATACAAAATAAATGCACCAAGATTGGTATTGCTGTACAACTTATCTGCAACCAAAACAAAACTCAGCAACTGACCGGCCATTTCATCAATCACCACAATCGAGGGATCGTGTTTGGTATATTTTAACACCTCTTTGGTGGCCGCGGCACCGGCAAAAAATACAACTATGCTGCCAAGGATAATTCCCCAAACCCCAAAATAATATGCCAAAATAAAAGCAAACGGCAAAGTTGCCAATGAACCCGCCGTTCCCGAAGCAAACGGACAATATCCAACACCGGCCATTGTGGCTTGAAAATAAGCTAATTTCTTATGCATCGCATCCTCCAAAAATAATTATGCCCTAAAAGTAAAATAAAAAAACTTGCATTTCAATTAAAAAAAATGTTGTTTTATATTTTTTTTGTGCTAAATATGAGGCGTTATCGAAGTGTAGTTCAGCCTGGTAGAACGCTGCGTTCGGGACGCAGAGGTCGCTGGTTCGAGTCCAGTCACTTCGACCAAATACATTAAACCCCGCCTTTGTGGCGGGGTTTGGTGTTTTTGTGACGGGTGGCGGATGAGGAACAGCGGGAAGCTGGTCCGACTACAAGCGAAAGGCAGACTTTGGAATGCCGGTCGGCTTCAAAGCCGATTGCCACAGTGAATGTGCAAACATTGAAAAATGTTTGCTAAGTAGTCCAGTCACTCCGACCAACAAAACAAATCTTATGTACATCCGTGCAATGAATTTATAATTTAATCCAAGGACTTATGAACATAAAATACAAGCCGAGCTGTTAAACTCGGCTTATATGCTATTAATGTTTTGATTTATTAGCCAATACGACCTGATTGCTTAATTTGTGCCATAACATTCATTTTAGTTT
>CADBMA010000050.1 GCA_902795665.1 uncultured Rhodospirillales bacterium | reverse complement strand
GCGGCAGAATATAAATATAAAAATTACCGAAAAGGAAAGAGTGATAAAGAATTTTTGCTATCAATCCGTCATTATTTTTAGAAAAAAAACCGCAGTCATAAACTGCGGTTTTTGGGTCAGAGAGGTTTGATTTGTACAATCTCTGAAATCTTGGTTTTCTGCTCGTCTTCGTCGGCTATTGTCATTCCGAATTCCTTTTCGAAATTCATGTAGAATTCGCAAAGGTCGAGAGAGTCAAAGCCAAAATCTCTGTACAAATCAGCTCTCAGAAGCTGATCGTCATCATCATAGTCGATGAGACACGCCTCCCCGTAGTAGAGGAGTAATACTCTTCTCACCATTTCGATGGTGATTTTTTCGTGTTTTTCCATAAGATGATTTTTAATAATTAATTGGGTTCAGCTATTTTCATGAGGTCACCGACGGTTTGGCATTGATCCAGTCCTTTTTGCGGGAACAATAATTCGTTGTCTGTTTCTAGACAAAAAATCAGTTCGGTTAAATCTAGGGAATCAAGCCGCAGGTCGTCGATAAGCTTGAGCTTTTTAAACTCTTCCTCGCTGAGATTGTCGAACACAGGAAGGTTGAGCGCTCTGAGTGCTTTGCGCACCATTCTGGTTGTACATTTTTTTATCATAATATTTGATTATTAATAATTTCAAACTGCCTTTATATATATATTATTTTTGTATATTTGTCAATCTTTATTTTGGCGCGATATGAAATGTATATATTTTTGTATTGCATTTTGCGGGATAAAAGTATATTTTTTTGAGATAGACAGATAGTTTAACGGGAGGATATATAATGTTAAGAGATGATGTTCAAAACGCCATAAAAGAGGCAATGAAGAATCATGAACCGGAAAAACTGAGCACAGCAAGAATGATTTTGGCCGGTATTAAGGAAAAAGATGTTGATGCCAGAGGTAAGGGGAAAGAATGTGCTGCTGAGGCTGATTTGATGTCTATGATGCAGACAATGATGAAACAACGCCAAGAGTCAGCAAAGATGTATAGAGATGGCAATCGTCCGGAACTGGCTGCAAAAGAAGAAAAAGAGATTGAAATTATTCAGAGTTTTCTGCCCAAGCAGATGAATGATGCTGAAGTTGAAGCTGCAATTGCGGCAATTATTGCCGAAGTTGGTGCCTCATCAATGAAAGATATGGGGAATGTTATGGGAAAATTGCGTGAAAAATATGCCGGACAGATGGATTTTGGAGCGGCAAGCGGCAAAATTAAAGAAGCTTTGAATAAATAAAATGGAAAATACGGATTTTCATAGGTTTTTGGATGAGATAAGAGCAAAAGTTCCGATTGCAGATGTGGTCGGAGCCAGAGTTAAGCTTGTGCGCAAAGGCCGTGAATATACCGGTTTGTGCCCTTTTCATAATGAGAAAACTCCGTCTTTTACGGTGAACGAGGCCAAAGGATTCTACCATTGTTTTGGCTGCGGTGCCCATGGCGATGTTATAAAGTTTGAGATGGAAGCCGGCGGGCTTCCGTTTATGGATGCGGTTACCAAATTGGCCAATCGTGCGGGAATTCCGATTCCAAAATTCAGCAAAGAAAATGAAGAAGAGGCAAAGCACCGGAGCTCATGGTATGAGATTATGGATTTGGCAGCGGGATATTTTGAAAAAAATTTGTTACTGCCGTCTGGCCGTGAGGCTTTTGAATATCTTGATCGGCGCGGTTTTGATGAGGCAATTATCAAAAAATTTCGTCTTGGATATGCTCCGGATAATAATGGTTTGCACGCATATCTTACATCTAAAAAGGTGTCAGAAAGCGATATGGTTGAGCTTGGATTGGCTGTAATATCCGAGAAAAATTCTAAATTTTATGATTTTTTCCGCAATCGGGTAATTATTCCAATTATGGATAAACGTGGTCGGGTTATTGGTTTTGGCGGCAGAGTTATGGGCGATGAACAGCCGAAATATCTTAACTCGCCTGAAACTCCAATTTTTAACAAGCGTAAGGTATTGTATAATCTCAATTATGCTCGTGATAAGGCATATGAAAATAAGCGAATTGTAGTGTGTGAAGGCTATATGGATGTGATTGCACAGTCAAAGTATGGTTTTGATTATGCGGTTGCGCCTTTGGGAACAGCATTGACCGAAGATCAAATTCAAGAAGCTTGGAAGATTTGTCCTGAGCCGACCTTGTGTTTTGATGGGGATAATGCCGGTATTCGGGCTGCTGTACGTTCGGTGGACAGGGTGTTGCCAATTTTGAAACCAGGGTACTCACTAAAATATGTATTTTTGCCGGATAAAATGGATCCGGATGAGTTTTTGAAAGCCAAAGGCGCTGAAGAATATGATAAAATGCTTGCCAATACAATGCCTCTTGCGGATTTGCTGTGGCGAAAAAATATGCAGATTCAGCCGATAGATACGCCTGAACAAAAAGCAATGTTTGAGAAAAACATCTATGAAGAGATATCCAAAATTGCCGATGATAAAGTTCGAGGCTATTATATGAGGGATATGCGCGACCGTATTTATAACGAACTGCGCGGAGGCAAAAATGTTATTGCTACGTCAGATAGCGGGAGAACAAAGCAAAATTCGGTTCGTTTTTCTAAGGAAAGGGGTCAAGTCAAGCACGATTTGGATGAAAATGTTGCGCGTTTTGTTATATCATCATTTGTATGCTATCCTGAGCTTGTCGGCGAATTTGAAGAAAAAGTGGGTATGTTTGAGATTAAAAATACGGAACTCAATCTGCTGTGGGAAAAAATACTCGATATAAATCATGAGCATGAGCATCTGAGTGCAGAAATGCTTTGGGCTGAGTTGGCAAAAGACAATTTTGACAAGATTGCGGGAGCATTGTGGGAACTTAAAATGATAAAACAGCGCAATCTTTTGGCTAATAAGCTGCGCGAGGAAATTAATAATAAGATTGTTGAGATGCAGCTTGGACAAGTGGAAAAAGATATAAAAGACTGCTTAAGAATTATGGAAACCTCCGAGTCGTTTCCGGAAGAAGTTTTTGAGCGATATGAAATGTTAAAAAAGGACAGACAACTGTTGTTGGCCGAAAAAAATATTTAAAATTTTATGGTTTAAAACCGCGGATTTGCTCATATTTTAAAATTTCAAATATATAAACTACCAAAATTTGTAAACCATTTGTTGACAAATGACTAATTTGTCATTAAAAAAGAGCCGCTAGCAGTGTTTGTATATTTGTGTTAAATAAATATACAGAAAATCGATTTTTGGGAAAAGACATGTCAGATACAGATAATCAGGATCTTTACGAATTGGGGGCAACAGATGCGCCGTTAATCGACAGCTTGGGTAGTGCGGTTAAGCGTATTGTTGAGAAGGGTAAAACCCGCGGATATATAACGGTTGAAGAATTGAACAAAGCTCTGCCGTCGGAAAAAGAGTCTTCAGAACGCATAGAAGATATCATGGCCGAAATATCCGATATGGGGATTAGTATTATTGCCGAGTCTGATACGGATAGCTTTGAACCTGAGGAAGCAGAAGAAAACTCAGAGGAATATGAAGAAGGCGGCAATTTAGACGAGAAAGATGTTGGTCGCTATGATGATCCTGTTCGTATGTATTTGAAAGAAATGGGAAGCGTTGAGCTTTTGTCACGGGACGGCGAAATTGCTATTGCAAAACGTATTGAAGCCGGCAAAACAGTTATGATTGATGGTTTGTGCGAAAGCCCAATGACAATTAAAGCTATTGCAACATGGCGAGATGATCTTTTAAGCGGCAAAATGCAACTGCGCGATGTCGTCGATTTGGAAATGATGTATGGCGATGATCCGGAAGCAATTGTTTTTGATGATGAAGATAGTGCTTCGCAAGTTGAAGATTTAGACAAAGTTACAGCTGAAATCGCCGACAAAGAGGGCGATCTTGATTCGTTAGATGAAGATTTAGAAGCCGACATCGGGCTTGATGCTGCAGTTGAAAACGATGCCGAAGATGTTGATGATATATCGGAAAAAGATGAAGATGTTGAAAATGAAGATAGCTCAGGAGGCGCTGATGATGGCGATGATGAGGTCGGCGGACATTCTTCAGCTTCGGTTTCAGCAATGGAAGAGGCCTTGTGGGAGCCGGTGCTGGAAATTTTGAATAAAATTGCCGGATATTATGATGATTTGAAAAAAATTCAGAGCCAACGCGTTCAATCTATTATTTCCGGTGCATCAATAAAGCCTTCGGTTGAGAAAAAATATATTCAGATTAAGAGTGAGCTTGTTGAGTTGATGAGTTCAATACATCTTAATTCTGGCAGAATTGAACAATTGGTCGAGCAGTTGAATGAGTTGAACAAAAGGCTTATGGGTTTGGAAGGAAAATTGCTGCGCTGCGCTTTAGCTTGTAAAATTAAACGCGAGGATTTTCTGGAAGAGTATCAGCAGTCAGAGTTGGCTCCAAAATGGCTGGAAAAAGTGGGGCAGAAAAAAGACAAACACTGGCAAGAGTTTGTGACCAAGTATAAGGCAGAAATTATTGAATTGCGTGAAAGTGTGGCGCAAATGGCACAGGAGTGTGGTTTGCCGAGTAATGAGTATCGTCGCATGGTTGATACCATTAAGAAAGGTGAGCGTGAATCGGAGCGCGCCAAAAAGGAAATGATTGAGGCAAATCTGCGTTTGGTTATTTCGATTGCAAAAAAATATACCAATCGCGGTCTGCAATTTTTGGACTTAATTCAGGAAGGTAACATTGGTTTGATGAAGGCGGTTGATAAGTTTGAATATCGCCGCGGATATAAGTTTTCGACCTATGCAACTTGGTGGATACGTCAGGCTATAACTCGCTCAATTGCGGATCAGGCGCGTACTATTCGAATTCCGGTGCATATGATTGAAACAATTAACAAGCTGGTGCGTACATCTCGTCAAATGCTGGCCGAAATGGGCAGAGAGCCGGTGCCGGAGGAATTGGCAGCTCGGTTGTCTATGCCACTTGAGAAAGTTCGCAAGGTTATGAAAATTGCCAAAGAACCGGTAAGTCTTGAATCGCCGGTAGGTGATGAAGATGATTCGTCACTGGGCGATTTTATTCCGGATGAGAGCGCCTTGCAACCGCTTGATTCGGCAATTCATTCTAATTTGAAGGAAACTTGCACTCGCATTTTGTCATCTTTGACGCCGCGTGAGGAGCGTGTTTTGCGTATGCGTTTCGGTATCGGGATGAATACCGATCATACTTTGGAAGAAGTCGGCCAGCAATTTAACGTTACGCGTGAGCGCATCCGTCAGATTGAGGCCAAAGCTTTGCGCAAGCTCAAACATCCGAGCCGTTCGCGCAAGTTGCGTTCATTTTTGGATCAATAAAAATCAAAGCCCCGATTATTTCGG
>CADBMA010000049.1 GCA_902795665.1 uncultured Rhodospirillales bacterium | reverse complement strand
GGGATAAGATTAATCTTTTCACCATGCAGTCCGCCGCGGTTGTTTATTTCATCAACAGCAATTTTTGCCCCTTCAATAAGTTCTTCGCTAAAATATTTATAATCACCTCTCATTGGAGCAACAACAGCAATATTGATATCTGCAGCAGCATCAAAAGATATCATCAATGCTATACCAATTGACAGTTTGTTCAAAATTTTCTTCATAGTTATATTCTTTACCCCATGCTTTACTGATAAGCAGAATAAGCAATTTTGATGATAATATCAAGAGTATATGTTGTTTGTTGACAGAAATATTTTATATAGATTTTTGTTGCTAATCTGTTCTTTCGTGTATATAGTACGGCTCAGGAGAAAAATGATGGAATATATTGATATCAAAGGTGCACGGGAACACAATCTGAAAAATGTTGATATTAAAATTCCCAAAAACAAGCTGACGGTTATTACCGGAATTTCCGGCTCAGGAAAATCATCTCTGGCCTTTGATACCATTTATGCCGAAGGACAGCGCCGCTATGTTGAAAGTTTGTCAGCTTATGCGCGACAATTTTTAGATTTAATGAAAAAGCCCGAAGTCGATTCGATTGAAGGATTGTCGCCGGCCATTTCTATCGAGCAAAAAACTACATCGCACAATCCACGCTCTACAGTTGGAACCATTACCGAAATATATGATTATATGCGCCTGCTGTGGGCCAGAGCCGGAACACCTTATTCGCCGGCAACCGGTTTGCCTATTGAAGCACAAACCATTTCTCAGATGGTTGACAGCATTTTGTCATTGCCGGAAGGCAGCAAGATAATACTCTCGGCTCCTATTGTCCGCGGCGGTAAGGGCGAATTTAAAAAAGAATTTGAAAATTTGCAGCATCAGGGTTTTCAGCGTGTTAAAATTGACGGAACTTTGTACGGACTTGATGAACTGCCGGCACTTAACAAAAATCAAAAACACAATATTGAAGTTGTGGTTGACCGACTGGTAATAAAGTCTGGCTTGCAGGAACGTATTGCCCAATCCACAGAAATTGCCTTAAAACTCAGCAACGGATTGCTCTATGCCGAAAATGTAACTACCGGCGAAAAACAAACATTTTCTTCCAAATTTGCTTGTCCGGTTTCAGGCTTTACTATTGAAGAAATTGAGCCGCGACTGTTTTCTTTTAACAATCCTTTCGGAGCTTGCCCGCATTGTGACGGAATTGGCGCCAGATTATACATGGATCCGGAGCTGATTGTCCCCAATCCCAATTTGTCGTTGGCACAAGGGGCAATAATGCCGTGGGATAACAGCAAGTCATCTTTTTATAGTCAAACCATTACCTCGCTTTGTGATTTTTTGCATATCAGTTCCAAAACACCATGGAAAGATTTGCCGGAAGAAGCCAAAAATATAATTTTGTATGGTTCGGGCAATGTTTGCATTCCGATGTATTATTCGCGATTTTCGACCGATAAACCGTTTGAGGGCGTTGTTCCGAACATGGAACGCCGCTTTATGGATAGCGATTCGGCATGGGTTCGTGAAGAATTTGCCAAATATCAATCAGCTTCAACTTGTGAGCACTGCGGCGGAAAAAGACTTAAACCGGAAGCTCTTGCTATTAAAGTCTGCGGTCTGGATATTATGGATGTCTCTGATATGTCTATCAAGCAGGCTTTGCAGTGGTTTGAAGGTGTAAAGTCACAACTCACTCCCAAAAAAGCTGAAATAGCCGATAAAATTTTGAAAGAAATTGTTGACCGCCTAAATTTTTTGAACAACGTCGGACTTGAATATCTGACTTTGTCGCGTCAATCGGGAACATTATCAGGAGGCGAGGCACAGCGGATACGTTTGGCATCACAAATCGGCTCAGGATTAACCGGTGTTATGTACGTTTTAGACGAGCCGTCAATCGGTCTGCATCAAAGAGACAATGACAGGTTGCTGCAAACTTTGTACCGCCTGCGAGATATCGGCAACAGCGTGATTGTGGTTGAACATGATGAAGATGCCATTCGTGCCGCCGATTTTTTGGTTGATATCGGACCGGGAGCAGGGGAAAATGGCGGTAAAATTATGGCTCAGGGTACGGTAGATGAAGTTCTTAAAAATCCAGATAGCCTGACTGCTCAATATCTTACCGGAAAAAAAGAAATTTCCGTACCGATAAAACGCCGTAAAGGCAACGGAAAATACATTGAACTGAAAGGCGCCAAAACTCATAACTTGAAAAATGTAAATTTGAAAATTCCTTTGGGTACGTTTACCTGCGTTACCGGAGTTTCCGGCGGAGGAAAATCATCATTGATTTTGGAAACATTATTCAAAGCAGTTAATAAGGAGCTGAACGGCAGCCGTGGTCAGACCGGAAAATATGACCAATTGATAGGGCTGGAAAATATTGATAAAGTAATTGATATAGACCAATCACCAATCGGGCGTACTCCGCGCTCCAATCCGGCAACCTATACCGGCTTGTTTTCATATATTCGCGAATGGTTTGCCGGTTTGCCGGAGTCAAAAGCACGCGGCTATGGAGCTGGTAGATTTTCGTTTAATGTTTCCGGCGGACGTTGCGAGGCTTGTCAGGGGGACGGTGTTACCAAAATTGAAATGCACTTTCTGCCCGATGTGTACGTAGCTTGTGACGTGTGCAAGGGCAAAAGGTTCAATCGTGAAACTTTGGAAATAAAATATCGCGGACAATCAATTGCCGATGTTTTGGATATGACTGTTGATGAGGCGCATAAGTTTTTTGAAAATATTCCGTCAATCAAAAATCGTCTGGAACTGTTGCAAAAAGTCGGGCTTGGTTATATCCATCTGGGACAACCGGCAACAACACTTTCCGGCGGAGAGGCGCAGCGTATAAAACTCTCTAAAGAATTGTCCAAACGCGCTACCGGCAAAACGCTGTATATTTTAGATGAACCGACGACCGGACTGCATTTTGAAGATATCAGTCGCTTGCTGAAAGTTTTGCAGACTTTGGTTGATCAAGGCAATACAGTAGTGGTGATTGAGCATAATCTCGATGTTATCAAAGTTGCCGATTATATTGTTGATATGGGACCGGAAGGCGGTGACGGCGGCGGAAAAATTATTGCCCAAGGAACACCGGAACAAATAGCAAAATCAAAAGTTAGTTATACGGCACAATATTTGCGAGGCAAACTCAAATAGAATAGATAATTAAATTTAGCAAATTTGTTAATTTTGTTATTGACTATTGCAAAAAAAATCCTTATTAAGATAGCTGTTGCCCTGATGGCGGAATTGGTAGACGCGCAAGTTTCAGGTACTTGTGACCGGTTTGGTCGTGGAAGTTCGAGTCTTCTTCAGGGCACCATACCAAAAAAGCTCCTATAATGGAGCTTTTTTGGTATGGTGAATAGACTTTGCGGCGAGCAAGGGAAGTGACAACGACCACGGCGAGCTAAAAAGTCTTTGACCGAAGCGCAGTTGTTGAGCGAGATTATCGCGAAACATGCGCAGCAAGCTCATAAAAAAACACCCGTTATGGGTGTTTTTTTATGGGCTCCGAACTCATCGCTCAAAATAGTTTATAAATCGGCACGCTTGACTTTCGTCTTTATCACAGAGATTATTTTCTCAATATCCTTATCGTCGACAATCCCATAAAGTGGAATTGAAAAAGGCGGAAAACAATTATGTTTTTGTAAAAAAGTATATTTATAGTCAATTCCGTCTTTAGGATTGAGAGCAATTATTTTGCATTTACGCAGTCCGCAACGCACAATTTTTTCTTCGGCAGAAGATATATCTTTCCAATACAGCGGAGCATTGTGATCAATCTTTATATATTTATCGGTGACAACAGCCATTTTATGCTTTAACAAATGCAGCCACATCCACGCTAGGTTTGAAAAAATTGTAATTCCAAGCAAAACCTGTGCCTGTTTCCAGTATAACAAACACGGACAGCATATCAAACCATAACTCATGATAATGATGAGCGAGATGTTCAGTGCCAGCCAAAAGTTAAGTCTCTTAAAACGATAATAAAATGTTTGATTTTCAGTCATTTGATTGTTCCTCCTCAAGTTATATAGATCATGATAACATTTAGAGTTAGCTATAAGTCAAGACTTTTTTATGTGTTTAAGAAAAAATAAAACCGCCGGATTGTTGACCGGCGGCTTATGATAGTGATACTTAAATAAGCTTTTTTGTATCTTGTGCAATCACCAATTCTTCATTGGTCGGAATAACAAAAACGCGAACTTTTGAACCTTTTTTAGAAATTTCAATAGTTTTACCGCGCAGTTTGTTGGCTTCTTCATCCAACTCAATTCCCATATAAGCCAAGCGATCACACACCAACTTGCGGACTTCGCTGCCGTTTTCACCAACACCGCCGGTAAATACAATGGCGTCAACTCCGCCCATTGCGGCAGTATAAGCGCCAATGTACTTTACAATGCTGTAGCTATAAACCTGCATGGCAACAATTGCGTCTTCGTCACCGGCAAAATATTTGACCTCAACATCACGATTGTCCGAATATCCGCACAGGCCGAACATTCCGGATTGCTTGTTCAGCATATTATCCACTTCATCAACGGTTTTATTCTGCGTTTTCATAATATATAAAGGAATAAACGGATCAACATCACCCGATCGTGTTCCCATAACCACTCCGGCCAGAGGTGTAAAGCCCATAGATGTATCAATACATTTTCCATCTTTAACCGCAGTAATTGATGCACCGTTTCCGATATGACAAGTAATAATTTTGCTATGCTCCGGATTGCCGATAAGCTGGCGGGCAGCCTCGGCAACAAATTGATGCGATGTTCCGTGCGCTCCGTAGCGGCGGATTTTATACTGTTTATATTGTTCTTTGGGCAGAGCATACATATAGGCTTCCGGTTTCATGCTCTGGTGAAAAGCGGTATCAAAAGCTGCAATTTGCGGTACATCAGGCAACAGAGATTTAACAGCCTTAATGCCCAGCAATGCTGCCGGATTGTGCAAAGGCGCCAAAGAACAAAGCTCGGTAATACGTTCAATCACTTGATCATTAATTAACACCGAGTGGTTGAAATATTCACCGCCGTGAACAACACGATGCCCCACGCCGGAAAGTTCGCTAAGGCTATGCAAAGGACCTTGCAACAATAAGTCGAAAACCTCTTTAATGGCTTCTTGATGAGAAGTCAAAGCCACTTCCTTAACTTGTTTTTCACCATCGCCGATTTTGATGCTGACAAAAGAGCCGTCAATTCCGATACGCTCGGCCAAACCTTTAGCCACTACTTCATAATTGTCGCCGTCAATATTAAACAATTGATATTTCAGAGAAGATGATCCTGAGTTTAAAACTAAAATTTTATCCATGAATTTTATTCCTTACATTTATTTATTTTTGAGCTTGTACACAAGTAATGGCAATCATGCCGACAATATCTTCCACCAAGGCTCCGCGGGATAAATCATTTACCGGAGC
Source organism: uncultured Rhodospirillales bacterium (assembly GCA_902795665.1). GTDB lineage: Bacteria > Pseudomonadota > Alphaproteobacteria > RF32 > CAG-239 > JAFUYI01. The sequence goes on along the minus strand of CADBMA010000049.1, from coordinate 5,611 downwards.
ATTCAGCCCTTGTAAAAACGGTCCGTAAGCTTCTGCTCCCCCCAGACGCTGACAGAGTTTGTAGCCTATGTTTCCGGCATTTATATCCGGAAATATCAAAACCCGTGCTTGACCGGCCACATTGCTGTTTGGTGCTTTTTTCTCAGCAACCACGGCATCTACTGCAGCATCAAGCTGAAGATCTCCATCAAGTTTTATGCCCAAGTGACAATATTCTGGAAGCTCAATCTGCTGTTGAGCCAATTTGGTAGCTTCAACCACTTTGTCAACTTTTTCATGTTTGGCGGATCCTTTTGTAGAAAAAGACAGCATAGCCACATTTGGCGCAATATCAAATTGAATGGCGGTTTCCGCTGCGTCAATAGCAATATCGGCCAACTCTTGTGCAGATGGATCAATAATAACCGCACAATCTGAAAAGACAAAAGGCTGATCTTTTGCCACAATAATAAATGCCGAAGATACCGAACGTCCTTTTTTCTTTGATTTAATAATCTGCAGTGCAGGGCGAACTGTGTCAGCAGTAGAATGGTTTGCGCCGGATACCATACCATCGGCATCACCGGCCTTAATCATCATTGTGCCGAAATAATTATAATTATTCATTTGCCTTAGAGCATCTTCCTTAGAAACACCTTTCTCTTTACGCAGTTCGTAAAATAAGTCAGCATATTTATTAAACTTTGGTGATTTTTCAGGCTCAATAATTTCAATCCCGTCAGTACTCCATCCTTGCTCAGCAAAATAATCATTAATACTCTTTATATTACCAAGAATGATTATTTTGGCAAATTTAGCAGCCGCAACTTCATGGGCTGCTTGCAGGATACGTTTATCTTCTCCTTCCGGAAGAACAATAGTCTTAATATCCTTTTGAGCTTTGTGTATGATTTTCTGTATAAAAGCGGTTTGTGTCATCAGGCACTCCTATTTTGTTAAATTAAACTATCGGTAATAAACAACTATTTGATAAAAAAGTCTATAAAAACTTTTGCTTTTTGTGATAAATTAATCTAGTATTCAAAACAGTATTGTTCAATGGGAGAGCAAAATGAGATATTATCGAATTTTAATACTAATTCTTGGTTTTTGGTGTTTTCAGGCACAAGCCGACGATAAATACAGCTATGTTGTTAATGTTGATGTAACTGATATTAATGCGGCGGTAGCTAGAGAAAAGGCTATGATGCAAGCCAACCGTCAAGCGCTGAATAATGCCGCTCCGGAATTTACTGACGAACGCGGTTTTGCCATATTGAACAATCTCAGCAACGAACAAGTGTCATATTTTATCAAAGAAGCGACAGTGCTAGAAGAAAAGTCGTCAGATGTAAGATATCTTGCCAACTTAAAAATTACGGTTCGTGATGATATTTTGCGCCAATATCTGCAAGAAAAAGGAGTGTCAGAAGAGTTACCGTTGACCTCTGTTGACACTTTGTATATTTTTACAAACCTGTCAGAGTGGATAGATGTGCAGAAAAAAATCAAAAACATCAAAAATGTAGAAGATGTAGAATTGGTTGCTATGGCGCGGCAAAAAGTGCAGTTTCGCATTATATACAGAGGTGAAGCGACATCATTGGAGCATGATGTTGCAAATATAGGGTTGATGTTGCGCAAGAGCGGTAATATTTATATATTAAGCGCAAACATCACTGCGCCGATGGGAGAATGATATGCCTAAAATTAATACAAAATCAAATTGGATGATATGGACGGTTTTAGTGCTAACCTTTGGAGCGGCAACTTATGTGCTGCGTTCCGTATTATTGCCTTTTGTTGCCGGCATTATCATCGGTTATCTGCTTGATCCATTAGCCGGACGGCTTGAAAAAATGGGTCTGAACCGCACTTTGGCAACCATTTTAGTAATGTTATTGGTTATCATTTTGGCTGTGCCGGCAATTGTTCTGTTGTTTAATATGATTAATAGTCAAATCAGCACATTTATTGCCGCGGTACCTAATTATGTTGCCGCTTTAATGCGGAAGATGGAGCCCATGCTGATAAAATTGCAGAATGATTTTCCCTCTCTGGAAGCCGAATCAATCAAAAATTATTTGCGTGATAATATGTCAAATAATCTCAAGCTGTTCGGCACGGTAATTAAAAGCGTGGTCTCCGGCGGTATGGCTCTTATCAACCTTATTTCGTTATTGCTCATCACTCCGGTTGTGGCATTTTATATGCTGCGGGATTGGAAGCATTTTATCGCCAAAATACGCGACCTGCTGCCCAAAAGCTCAAAAGCCTCAATAGAACTACAAGCCAAAGAGATAGATCGCACATTGGCCGGATTTTTACGCGGTCAGTTTAGCGTTTGCCTGATATTGGGAACTTTTTATGCCATCGGGTTGCATTTGTGCGGTCTAGATTTGGGATTAATGGTTGGATTTTTGGCTGGTTTAATTTCGTTTATCCCGTATGTCGGTTCCATTTCCGGATTTTTGATGAGTATGGCTTTGGCCTTTGCTCAGTTCAATACTTGGCCGCCATTTGCCGCGGTGGTTGGCGTGTTTTTGGTCGGACAATTTTTGGAAGGCAATTTCTTAACTCCGAAATTGGTAGGCGACAGCGTTGGATTGCATCCGGTGTGGATTATGTTTGCCTTGCTTTCAGGAGGAGTTTTGTTAGGATTTCTCGGATTAATGATTGCGGTTCCGGTGGCGGCAATTATAGGCGTTTTGCTGCGCCATGCAATCGAAAATTACAAAAAGAGTGATTTATATCTGAAATAACTTTCAAGTCTTCCCAGAGCAATATCTACTCATCATTGAAATCAATTAAATCTTTGATGACTTCGCCGGCCATAATCATGCCGACAATCGGCGGAACAAAGGCCGTAGACCCCGGAGGCATTTTGCCGTTGGTGTTTTCAGTTATCGCAGAGCGTGATATAATGGGTTTTTCTTTCGAATACACTACTTTCAAACGCTCAATACCGCGTCTGCGTAATTCTTTACGCATAACATGCGCCAGAGGGCAAACTGAGGTTTGATAAATATCCGCAACTTCAAACGCTGCCGGATTGACTTTGTTTCCAGCGCCCATTGCCGAAATAATCGGAATTTCTGCCTCATTTGCGGCCATTACCAGACCGATTTTGCCGGTCACTGTATCAATGGCGTCAATAATGTAATCATATTGTTTAAAATTAAACTCATCTTTATTGTCGGGAAGATAAAAAGTCTTAAAAGTTTTGACCTGACATTGTGGGTTTATCTCGGCAATTCTTTCTGCGGCAATATCAACTTTATATTTTCCGAGAGTCTTATGGGTGGCAATAATTTGACGATTGAGATTGGACAGCGCCACTGTATCATTGTCAATCAAGTCCAATTTTCCAACACCGGAACGCGCCAGTGCCTCCACTGCATATCCTCCGACGCCGCCAATTCCAAAAACGGCAACATGAGATTGAGCCAGCTTTTGCAGCGCAGCTTCTCCCAAAAGTAATTTTGTGCGTGAAAATTGCTCCGACATTCCATTCCTCAATATAAAAAACACAACCTAAATATTGCATAATTTCCAATATTGCAAGAAAAAAAACAACACCAAACAAACCGACGCAAACAAATAAAATTCATATTATCAAGAGTTAAACGATGTTTTTTTACCTGAGTTATAAATGTTTATATTGTTAATGAATAAATAATTTTTATGAGATAAAATATACCGGTTATCTTGAGGAGATTTAATAAAATGTCACATAATAATGATGTTATTGCCAATGAGGAAATCAATCCGCAAAAACTGCAAAACGCTCGAGAGATTATTTTGGCCTTGCAGGCTGCAATGCCCGATTATATTGCTGCCGGCTCCGGACCGTTTCTGGCAGCAGTTTATGATGAAAATGGCCATTTAGTTGCCCAAACTGCCAATAGTGTGGTGGGGGAGCTATGCAGCAACAATCATGCAGAAATGAATGCAATAAAAGCTGCTGAAAAAGCTCTCGGAACCTATGATTTATCATCTCATAATCTGAGTTTGTATGTGACGTCAGAGCCATGCATGATGTGCATCGGCGGAATTATGTGGTCCGGAATTAAGGCGGTTTATTATGGTGTGCCGTCAAAAGAAGTTGAACAAATTACCGGTTTTGATGAAGGTTTCAAACCCAACTGGTTTGACGAGTTTAAAAAGCGCGGCATAAGCGTTTATGGAAATATTGAAACAGAAGCCGGCAAAAAAGTTTTGCACGATTATGTAAAAAACGGCAATACTGTCTATCAGCCTGAACGAAAATAGTTTATTTGTTTTTTTTGCGTTGGTTTGAGATAATCATATATAGTATGATTGCGGCAAAAAAGAGAGATACCGAATTAAAAAACATCATCTGTATAGAGTGCAGATACACTCCGTATAATATCCAAGATATCATTCCTATGCAATAAATGATATAACTTGATAAAGACAAACCGCTGACATTGTGGTCTCTTATGGTTTTTATGGTTTGAGGCAAAAATACAATTGCAGTGCAAATTCCTGCCAAATATCCTAAAGCTTCACCGATAATATTCATCAAGATATATCCTCTAATGTTTGACAACCATCTACACTGTTGCATAATCTTTGATGAATTAAAATATCAATATTATATTTATTAACAAAGTTGTCGGCTTAAAAACAGGATTATAAAAAAGCCCCTCAAACAGAATGAGGGGCTTTGTCAATCAAACTAAAAAGTATATCTCAGACCAGCAGTCATTTCCCAAATATCATCAAGATATTTGGTTCCGACATAGTCATATCTGCCCATTATGCGGGCTGAAATGTTGTCGGTTAGATTATACATGGCACCCAAACCGAAACGATACCCGATTTTGTTGGTGTCATTGCTGTGATGGTGATGTCTGGTTTTAACATTATAATCACCCAAGCCTATTGAGCCCAGAGCATTGAACTTTCCTTCGCACCCCAGTGGCATATATCCAATCATGTCCATGCCGTAGCTGTAAAAGCGATTTTTCACTTTATCGGCACCTTTAAAAGAAGTGCGCTTAAATGCATATTGATAATAAAACTCCGGACCAAAATATGTCCACATCTGCGCACCGATATTACCGGCAATAGAATTATAACTGCGTTCAGGCTTGCGATCAAGATCCTTATAATTAGCGTAAGAATAAACATAATCCATACCTACATATGGTCTGATGTCTTTATTGTTAAAGTGATAGGCGTTGGCATTCATTGAGAATAGAGTAGCAACACCTGCCAAAAGTAATATTTTTTTCATATTCAAACTCCATTTAATTAAACAGATATTAATTAAGTAGTCGTTTTTAATGTATGTTGATTTATCGCAAATTAAAGGGTGCAAATAAAAAAAAATATGCTAAATTTGAAAAAAATGGAGAATTTTATGCTTTGCCCGAATTTTGATTGCAATTTATGCCCGCGTTTGACGGACTTTCGCAATAATAACCAAAAACAGTTTCCGCACTATTTTAATGCGCCGGTTCCTTCATTCGGTAGTATCGATGCGGAAATTTTAGTGGTAGGAATGGCTCCGGGGTTGAACGGTGCCAACCAAACCGGCAGACCGTTTACTAATGATTACGCCGGAGATATATTATATCCGGCATTACAAAAATATGGCTTTGCC
>CADBMA010000048.1 GCA_902795665.1 uncultured Rhodospirillales bacterium | reverse complement strand
GTTGCTCGTCAAGCTCTTGCAGATATCGCATACAAAAATTACAAACAAGCATACACAATAATCGGGCAGCTTGATAAAGAAACCAGTCGCCCACTAAGACTGATTTTGGATATTTATAAAAAATATTTTGATATAATGGAATCTCGGGGATGGGAAGTCATTTCTCCCAAACCGCAAATCAGCAAGTTACGCAAACTGCAAATTTTAATCAAGGCAATGCTTGCTTCCTAGTTGAATTATTGCAGTTACTAATTTAGCAATTCCGGTATCAACTTCCTTAATTGATTTAGCCAACATATATCCCGGTGTGGTCACGATTAAGTTTTTTTCATCAACTATAATATCATCGGCAGCGCAATTTTTGTGAACAGACCCAACCTGTTCAATAGCAGCGGCAACTTTAGGATTATTGCCAATAGTTATGGCAATTCCGTTTTTTCCCAACACCTGAGCCAACAGGACCGGCGCGATGCATATGGCACCAATTGGCATACGGCTTTCAAAACAGTCAATAATTGTCCGCGCTACTTCATCATTAATCTGACATTGATTTCCTGCAGTTCCATAGTTGCATAAATTCATTACAGCTCCACTTCCTCCCGGAAAAATAACCGCATCAAAATCAATAGTGTTAAAGTCGGATAAATTCTTAATTTTTCCGCGTGCAATACGAGCAGACTCCTCCAATACATTTCTGGAATCTGTGTCTACAGATTGCTTTGAACAGTGGTTTACGACCGTGGATTGTGAAATATCGGGGGCAAAACATTGATATTCAGCGCCAAGCTTATCAATATTGAGAAGAGTGCAGGTGGCTTCGTGAATTTCGCTGCCATCATATACTCCGCAACCGGAAAGAATAACTGCTATTTTCATTTTGCAACTCCTTAATTTTGCCCATCAATAATATAGAAATTATTCTCTGATATTTCAACACAAATATTGATAAACTCCGGCTTGCTTTTATTATTGTCATAATCTTTTAGGTAACAGCTATTTTTTTGCTGGACATTAAGGGGAATATAGGTATATAGTGCAGCTGCATTAAAATTATTAATTTCAAAACATAATTTCTCACAAAAATATGTGTATTTTTAAGTATCCTGCTGAACTAACATGAATTTTCACACAAAAACATATTTTCAGAAGTAAGTTAACTAAAAAAAACTAAAATTATGAAAGTTACATTAATTATTCTTGGCTTGCTGCTGACTGCAGCTATTGTGCTGATTATTCAGCAGAAAAAAACAAGCAATGTGCAAAAAGAATTTATCAATTTGTGCGTTCAGCGCATTAAAGACCTCAACTCTGATGTTGCAAGCTTGAAGCAGCAGTTGGAAATACAGCATCAGGATGATGACTGGTCTTCAAAAGATGATAAAACTTATCAAGGACATTAATTAGTGTCTTGCTAAAAAGGATTTCTCTTAAAATAGAGAAATCCTTTTTTTATAAACCGGACATATTTTTGAAACAAATGGATTTGATTAATCAAAAAGTTTAAAAGCCGCTCTTGCGAACGGCTTTCACTCAACTAATCCTCGTCAAACTTATAAAGTTCTTCAACTGATACTTTTTTCTCACTGATTTTTACCTTGGTCAAAACGTAGTCAATCAGTTTTTCTTCCATAACCGGAGCCCTTAATGCCTCAACAGCTTTTGGATTTTTGAGATAATAATCAAGAACAACTTTTTCTTGTCCGGGATATTTTTTGGCTTCATTCATAACAGCTTTATTAATATCCTCAGGGGTTACGGTAATTTTGGCTTCTTCCCCTGCTTCTGCCAGCAACAACCCAAGTTTAACTCGACGAGAAGCTATTTTCTTATATTCTTCCATCAATTCTTTTTCTGGAGTATTTTTTTCGTGCTCATCAAGCTGGTTGTGTTTTTTGGCGTGCTCATACTGCTCAGAAATACCTTTAAATTCAGCATCCACCAATCCGGCAGGAACATCAAAAGTATATGCCTCATCAAGCTTGTCCAATAACTGGCGCTTTAACTTAACTTTAGATGCGTTTTCATAATCTTCGGCAATACGTTTTTTGATATTTTCTTTCAAACTATCCAAATCTTTTTCGCCGATTGATTTGGCAAACTCGTCATTAATTTCAATAGCTTTTGGTTGACGAACTGCTTTTACTTCAACAGCAAATACGGCATCTTTTCCTGCCAAATTTTTGGCATGATAATTTTCAGGGAATTTAACTTTTACATCAACTTTATCACCTGTCTTGGCGCCGATTAATTGATCCTCAAAACCGGGGATAAAAGCGCCCGATCCCAGTTCAAGAGGATATCCGTTGCCTTTTCCGCCGTCAAACTCTTTGCCGTCAATACTGCCGACAAAGTCAATTACAACGCTATCGCCTTTTTGTGCAGCATAAGCGGCGTCTTCAACTTTAACGGTTTCGCGGCGAGAATGAACAATATAATCCAATGCTTTTTTAATTTCTGCTTCCGGAACATCTGCGGTCAATTTTTCAACGGCAATTTTTGAAAAGTCGCCAAGTTTAATTTCCGGCATAAGTTCAGCATTAATTTCAAGCTCAACATCTTTGCCTTCTTCAAATTTTTCAATTTTAACATTGGGCTGCATTGCCAAACGCAGTTTGTTTTCTTTCACTACATTATTGACGGCATCATTGACAGCCTCATCAAGAGCTTCGCCCAAAACCGAAGCGCGATATTTTTGTTTCAACATATCTTTCGGAGCTTTCCCTGGTCTAAAACCTGGAAGTTTGGTATTTTTTGCCAACTGGTTTATTTTGGCATCGACTTTGGCTTCAAATTCTTCATTTTCGATAGTAACGGAATATTTCTTATTAAGACCGCTGGCTTTTAATTCTTTAGTTTTCATATTATTATTC
>CADBMA010000047.1 GCA_902795665.1 uncultured Rhodospirillales bacterium | reverse complement strand
TGAATGTTGTGCCGATGAAACGCGGCAACGCGTGGCTCGATGCCGGAACGCCGCAATCTCTGCTTGAGGCCTCGAACTTTATCGGCATTATTGAAAAACGGCAGGATTTGAAAATCGCTTGCATTGAAGAAATTGCTTATCGCCGAGGTTTTATAAACAGCGACCAACTGCTGGATATTATTAACAACCTCAAAGACGGCACAGATTATAAAGCTTATTTACAAAGAGTTTACGAGGATTATCGTGAAGATTTTTAGAACTGAAATTGATGGTGTATTTATAATAGAACCGACTGTTTTTGAAGATGAACGCGGCTATTTTTTTGAAAGTTATAACAAAAACAAACTTGAAGAACAGGGAATAAAATATAACTTTATTCAAGATAATCAGTCAAAATCACGCTTTGGCACCATTCGTGGTATCCATTTTCAAAAAGGCGAGTTTTCACAAGCTAAATTGGTGCGTGTGCTTGAGGGAAAAGTACTCGATGTTGCAGTAGACCTGCGCAAAGAATCTCCAACTTTTGGAAAATATGTCGCAGTAGAATTGAGCGCCGAAAATCATCGTCAATTAATGATACCGCGAGGATTCGGGCACGGCTTTTCAGTTTTAAGCGATACCGCTGTTTTTGCCTATAAATGCGACAATGTTTATAATAAAAACGCCGAAGTAGGCATTCGCTACGATGACAAAACACTTAACATAGATTGGAAAATTAAACCTGAAGAAGCCATCTTGTCCGAAAAAGATAAGCATCACCCAAGTCTGGAGGAAATAGAATGTTTTTAGTCGTCGGAGCTAAAGGACAGCTCGGTAACGAGTTGCGCTTGTTGTTAAAAGAACAGGCCGAGTACGTTGACAAAGAAGAATTAGATATCACTAATCAAAACGCAGTTCTCACTTTTGTAACTCCGCAAAAATATCAGGCGGTTATCAACTGTGCTGCCTATACTGCGGTGGATAAGGCAGAAGATGAAGAAGAATTGGCTCGCCGTATCAATATTGACGGACCGCGCAATTTGGCTTTGACCGGAGTTCCGCTAATCCATATTTCTACCGATTATGTATTTGATGGACGCAATTATCGCCCATATCTTGAAAGTGACACTCCCAACCCCAGTTCAGCATATGGCAGAACTAAACTGGCCGGTGAAAAAGAAGTCTGGGGCGCCGCCACTACCGCAATAATCATTCGTACATCTTGGCTATATTCAGAATTTGGCAACAATTTTGTTAAAACAATGCGCCGGCTGGGGGCTGAACGCGATAATCTGAACGTTATATTTGACCAAATCGGCACCCCTACATACGCCAGAGATTTGGCGCAGGCAATTGTTAATATTTTGCCGCACATTCAATCCGGAAGCAAAGAAATCTATCATTTTAGCAATGAAGGAGTCTGCTCGTGGTATGACTTTGCAACCCAAATTATGCAAAAATCGGGTCTGAATTGTAAGGTAAATCCAATTGAAAGCAATCAATACCCAACCAAAGCAACACGCCCATTTTACTCAGTGCTTAATAAGAGCAAAATCAAAAAAGATTTTAATCTTCATATCCGTCACTGGGAAGAGGCACTGCAAGAATGTATCAATAATTTGAAGGGATAGTTTTATGAAGTCAATTTTAGTTACCGGCGGAGCCGGCTTTATCGGTTCAAATTTTGTACCATACATGGTGGAAAAATATCCTGATTATAAAATCATTAATTTGGACAAACTTACTTACGCCGGCAATCTTGATAATCTTAAAGAATGTGCAAATGCCGCTAATTATGTATTTGTAAAAGGCGATATTTGCGACCGCGCATTGGTTGAAAAACTGTTTAACGATAATGATATCCGCGGTGTGGTTCACTTTGCTGCAGAAAGCCATGTTGATAATTCAATTACCGGTCCGCAGGCCTTTATTGAAACCAATGTTTTGGGAACATTTACACTGCTTGATGTGGCTCGCAATTATTGGATGAACGCTCCTCATCAGTTCAAAGATGGTTATGAAGATTGCCGTTTTCATCATATTTCAACCGATGAGGTTTATGGCGCCTTGGGTGATACCGGATATTTTACCGAAAAAACGCCTTATGATCCAAGCTCTCCTTATTCGTCATCTAAAGCTTCATCAGATATGATTGTGCGCGCTTACCATCGTACCTATGGTATGAATGTTACGGTTTCTAACTGTTCAAACAATTATGGTCCTAAACAGCATCCGGAAAAACTGATACCAAAGATTATCTCCAATGCTTTGAGCGGCAAAAATATTCCGATTTATGGCGATGGTAAAAATGTTCGCGATTGGTTATATGTTCTGGATCACTGCAAAGCTATTGATTTGATTTTTCACAATGGCAAAAACGGCGAAACTTATAATATTGGCGGACATAATGAAAAGAACAACCTTGAGATTGTCGACGCTATCTGCGCCATTTTAGATAAGGAGCGTCCGCAAAGTAACGGAAAACCTTATAAAGATTTGGTCATTTTTGTAAAAGACAGACCTGGACACGATAAACGCTATGCAATTGACGCCAGCAAGCTGAGCAGCGATTTGGGTTGGAAAGCAGATGAAAACTTTGCCAGCGGAATTATTAAGACGGTGGAATGGTATCTGCAGAATGCGTAAATACAGCTTTAAGCTATTCAGTACCAACCTTCGCAACAATCCAAAAATTGTAGAAGAGGGCGGGGAGTATGCTCGCAGCCGCAGCGACCGAATGTTTATTGAGCTTATGGTGGTGCCAAATACCTCTAAAGACGATTTAGGTATAATTAAAAGTTTGTTGCAAGATGTAGAGGTGCGGATTCATGCCCCGCATCATACTATGGGGTTTGATGCCGGCAATAAAAGTCTTGAAAAACAAAATCAGCATATTTTCAGTTTGTCGCAATATGCAGCTGATTTGTTTGATGCCAAAACTATTGTCGTCCACGGCGGTTGCGGACAGGGACAAGAGATAGTTAGCGAGTCAGCTCGTCAAATTAAAAATTTTAATGACAGCCGGATTGTGGTTGAAAATCTTCCGGTTATCGCCGAAAAAGAACTTTTTTTATCCGGCAATACGCCTGAAGAAATTTCTTATATTCGCGAAAAAAGCGACTGTGGATTTTGCTTTGACTTTTCTCATGCCTTGTGTGCCGCCAATTATCTTGGGTTGGATATTGAAAAACAACTGGCGGGATTTTTTGCGCTTCAGCCGACGGTTTATCATATGTGCGATGGTTTGGTTGACGAAACCGAAGATAAGCATCTGCATTTTGGCGAGGGAAATTATCCCTTATCGCATTTTCTTAATGAATATACGGCAAACAATGCTTATATTACTATGGAAACCGGTCACGGAATGCCTGAGAGCATTCAGGCTTGGGTTGATGACTTTAAGTTGATAACCTCGATAGAAAAGGAGAAATAAAATGCCGTTTTTAAGAGTTTTGACTAATGCCGAAATTAAAGGTGGAGCTGATAAAGTCGCTGAAAATGCGGCAGAGATGATTGCTGCCGAATTGGGCAAACCGATAAGCTATGTTGTCGTCACTGTTAAACAAAATCGTACCATGTCTTTCGGCGGAAAAGTTAGTAATTTGGGTGTGCTGGCCTATATGGATTCTATTGGCTTCGGCAATCATAAAGAAGCTTTAGCACAGCAGCTTACCGAATATTTTGTGGCACAAATGGAAGGTGTTTCAGCACGCAATGTCAATATTGTATTTAACGATATGCCGGCAGAAGACGTTGCTATTGGCGGAAGTTTGATGGGATAGCT
>CADBMA010000046.1 GCA_902795665.1 uncultured Rhodospirillales bacterium | reverse complement strand
GTCGTTACTAACGTCTCAGAAGTGCCATTACCATCTCCTCCCCTTTCACTCATGATGTTCGGGCTGGTCGTTACTAACGTCTCAGAGGTGCCATTACTATATCCTCCCCTTTCACTCATGATGTTCGGGCTGGTCGTTACTAACGTCTCAGTGGTGCCACCACGACCTGCTCGTATTTTATCGGCAATACTTTGAGCCTCATCTGATTTGAAACCGGTGGTTTTCAATTTTTCACCGACAGTACTTTTTTCATCGGCAACACCATTGTTGTTAGGCACAGAGGTTTTTTCCGATGTGCTTGCCGGAACTTCACCTTTTGATGGAGCTTCCTGCGATGGTGTCTCGTATCTATTTACCTCCGTTTCCTGAGTATCTTCAAGTTCAGTGCGTACTACAGAAAATTTGGGTACGACAATTGTTTCTTGACTTTCCATGCCTTGTTCATTGCTGCAAAGCATATGTGTCAAGCCGGCTTTTTCCATGTTTTGCCAATGGTTCTCCACAAACTTATTTTCCAAATCAGTCAAAGGACGATCCTGAGCTTGGAGTGATTGGTATATAGCGTGTTGAGCGGTCAGGTCTTGAGCGTCTTTCATTGCCATATCTTCCAAAAACTTTCTATCACCGGTGTGCCAATTTTTATATTGATAATATCCGGCTTCTGCGTCAGCCTCACCGGTATTTTCCGGTTTAATTTGGTCGAAAAAGGCATCGGCAATTTCGCTATCAGCTTTAACATCGCTGTTATAATAAGCAAACCCTTCTCCGTGAGCGACAGCATTTTCAAATTCCGTTCCGGATAAATGAGGCTGCTGATAGCTCATTTCGTACGATATTTTTCCGTGCCCCTGAAAATCAATCACTCCGCGATTTTCATCAACATCATATTGAGGAGTAAGGGCAGACAAATCAAAATTGTCGCGATGAGGCGGCTCCGGAGTGACAACCGTTGCCGGCTCTTCTACTTGCGGTGACGATTCGCGCGCAGCTTGCCATTCTTGGGCGCCCTTATGAATATCAGCAGCAGATTTGAGTCCTTCAGCATCTTTAAAATCGTGGTGCCACTTGCCGTCCGCGCCTTCCCAGCTATGTACGCGTTGTTCTGTAAATTGCACGGCTTTTTCTACCATTTCAGGGTGTTCGCCGTCTTGCAAAGCAGACAATGCCTGTGCTGTGGTGCTAAAGCGCTCGCCACCCTCCAACCCCAGAGCGTCGTTCAGTTCGCGAAGATCCATTTTTGCAACCAGCTCAATGGCTCCTTGTTGCTGTTCGCTAAGATTATCAAACTTAAACTGTTCAGCATATGGCACAGCTTCTTGCCCTTCTTGTACAAGGGTTGAATCTTGCGTTTGCAATTCTTCGGTTGGCTGCACTCCTTCGTTGTATGAGGGGCTTTCTTGGGTAGGAGGTGTATATTCTGCAGCCGCAGCGCTGGAAGGCAGATCAGAAATAATGTCTCCGGTGGCTTTTCCGGTCGCCCAACCCGCTGCAAAACTTAATACCGATGTTCCGACAACTTTTCCGGCGGCTTTCCATTTGTCTTTTTTGGTGCCTTTGGTTGTTTTATATGCTTGGATTGCGCTTTTTGAAGTAACGCCTGCGGCCAAAAGTGCGCCTGCGCTGCTTCTGGCGATCGTGGCGACATCTCCGACATTGGCAACTCCGAATATGCCTCCAGTGGCAGTCAATACCAATCCGGCAGCGCGTGCCTTGTTGTTTGCTAAATATTTGCCGAAAGACAATTTTTCTCCATTAGTGGCAGCTTTGGTCTTTTGAACTTTATAGTCCTTAACCATATCTCTGGTAGATACGGCAAGACGTGCGGTTGCAACAGCGGCCAGTCCTGCAGGTCCAAAGCCTGCGCCAATGCCGTATGCAGCCGACCAACCGGCAGTTTTGGTCAAATTTTTGAGAGTTTTATATTTGTTGCCATATTTATCACTTAGCTTTTCATCAAAATTATCAACTTTAGCCTTAAAAATCTGCAACTTTTGTTTGGCTTGGCTTAAGTCAATGCCTTTTTTCAGGCTGCTTTGCTTGCTTGCCTGCCAACCGATCAAGCTTTCTTGGTTGATATTTATTTTTTTGCCGCTTTTTGCAACAATGCTAAGATTGTGGAACATACTCTCAAAATCATTTTTTGATGTCTTTCCTTTGCTGATGCTGTCCGCGGCAGACAATTCAACAATGCTTCTTTGTAACTCATCGGCGTATGCATTTTTGTACAAATCTTCAGTTACGCCGTTTTTCGAGTTGTTAATTAACTTAAATTCGGTTTGCTGGCGAACTTGTTCCAAGAAAAGCTCTATATCTTCATCTTGGTCGACTTTTGAACGACCGAATACATTCAGATCGCCTTGAATCTTCATTGCGTCCAAAACATGCTTAATTTCATCAAATTCGTGGCTATTGAAAAGCTTTTCATCGTTAATTTTGATCAGTTTTTCAATATTGTCTGCATTGCGTTTTTGCATATCCGAAGATACGGCATCAATTCCATATTCTTCGCGGAGGTCGTGCTCTTCTTTTTCTTTGAGTAAGGCGTTTAATCTTTCATCAATTTCGCTGTAGTTATAGATATAGTCATCTTTCCATTCAAGATAATATGCTTCTTGTATTTCAGCAGCAGGAGGTCTACTAAGAGGCATCTCACCCATTTTCTCATCCCATTGAGGTGAATTTGGATCTATATATGTATAATTATATCTATAATATAAATAACGGTCAATCTTTTCATCAGGAGTTTCAGGTTGTAATTCAGGCGTATATTCTGGTTCAGAATCTCTATATCCTTCTTGTTCAATAACTATTGAATCAGGGTTGTTATTTTCTTCATTGGCAATAGCCTCTTCTCGAGCTTTTATTGCCTCATTCAAGCTGTTCAACCCATCAATTTCGGATGAAAAACTTTGTGTCAAATCATCGCCAAGTAGAGATTTAAGCTCATTAAGCGCATCGGTACTTAATTTATCAATGCTTCCTCGCATACCGTTTATACGGCTCAGTCTTTCGTTTTTGCAATATTCCAAAGCAAGTTGAAAAGAATCTTGTCCTCTTTCTTCCAAAGATTTTGTTTTGTCTATATCGTTATATAGCTGCATAAATTCTTCGGTAGTCATCTTTTTCAGTTCAGCATTAGCAGTAATATAATGAGAACTCATTAATTCTAAGAATTGGCTCTTTTCCATCTTTTTTCTCCGCTTAATTAGACAAAACTAATACCGTATAATCCCATATTTTGGGATTTTTGTCAATATTATTCTATATCCTTTTTATTACACTTTTATGAATTTAAGATTAAAATTAAAGCGCATTTACAAAATAATGTGAATATCTGGCAATAAAAAGTTCTAAAAGCGGCAAAAACAGATTATGTTAAACTCATATTGCAATATCTAAGAGAAAAAACGTGAGTACAAATAAACTCGATAAATCTGTTGTTGTCACGGCGTTTGTTTGCGCCATTGCCGCTTTTGTCTGCGGTTTTATGTTCAGTTTGTCATTGCTGAGCAACAGCAAAGGCTGTTATTTGATGGTCAAAGATTTTTGGACGACAACGCGTGGATATATATGGTTCAAAGAACTGCATAAACTTAATGCCGAGCAGATTTTTGAAATTGTCGGAATTTGCGGGGCAATATTGTTTGTTGCGGCCTTGTCGGTTATGCTTGTGCGGCGGTGCAAACGCTGCAAAAACTGCGCTGCTCAAGCCAATGACAAATCTTCTTCCTATGCCAAATCAACAATATCCTACGCCGATGAAAATGACGTATCGGCTGTTTTGCAAAACTGTCGCCGCAATCCTGAGGCGGCAAGCTGGGATAAAATCAATTCTTTATCGGCCGAAATTTTGGCTGATTATCTTAAAAATGAATATCCTCAGGTGGCGGCGGTGGTGCTATCAAAAATTAGTCCGCTTAAAAGTGCTGCTGTCATCAATTTGTTGAGCGGCGGGTTTGGCGCAGAGGTCATTATTAAAATGCTAAATTCGCGTTCGCTTGACGCTGAGTTGGTCGGAGATCTGGGTAAATCTATCGCCGAAGATATCGAAAACAACCAAGAAACAAACTCAATGGAACAAGTGGCGGCTATATGGAGCAATCTTAACAAAAATACAGAACAGCAAATTTTGGGCGCTCTGGAAAATTATGCACCGTCAATCGCTGAGGCCTTGCGTCATAAAACTACACGTTTTGAAGATTTGCTGATGCTTTCTTCTGAGCAAATTAAACAAGTTATAAGATTGATGGGTGAGCCAAAATTGGTGATTGCTTTGCGCGGTGCTTCCGATGAATTGCGCAACCATATATATACAGCAATGCCTTCAAAACAATCCGATATTATCCGTGAAGCTTTGCAGCGGCTGGGACCGATTAAGCTGCGTGATATTGAAAAAGCCCAGCAGGATATCGTATCTGTTTGCAAAAAAATGTTTGCCGATACCTTGCGGGGAGAAGGCAATGATTGAGCCGGAACCGTTTTATTTTGAAGATTTTTCACGCGATACAAGTTCTCCGGTGCTTGATTTATCCGTAAATAAGATTATGCCGGAGGAGTTAAGCAATACTCGATTGTTGTCCGATATCAGCAAAAAGTTGCAGATGTTGCTAACTGAGCGCAAAGCTCACGAAATTGCAATGATAAAAGCCGTTCTGTCTGAAATTGCTCCGGTCTTGGCGGAAAAATGTGGCAATGAAATAATCGAAGATTTTTTACGGCGCCGCTTTTCCCAGCTGATTTCAAAACAAAACTTAAATTTTTATGTACATCCGGATAACCTTGAAATGTTATGCCGGTTGTTAAAAAATCTATGTCCTGACGACAAAAAATCTCGTTTTGAAGTGCATGGAGATTTTGATATGCAGCACAGTGAATGCCGCATTGTTTGGAATGGCGGTGAAGAGATATATTCAACCTCCCAGATTTTGGACAAAATCCGCGAACAGCTGAAAGGAATTACCGACAATGATTGATATGTCAAAAATAAGCTCGGAAATAAAAGTCAGAGTTAAGGTTGTGGCAGGCAAAACAACTTTGACCTTGCGTCAGCTTGCTGAATTGCAACAGGGGAGTGTATTGGAACTTGACCACTCAATTGACGATGGCGTTGACATATATGTAAATGACGTTTTGACAGCTAAAGGAAGACCGGTTGTTATTGATGGTGAATTGGGCATAACTATTACCGAAATTCTCAGCGATGGGGCAATTAAATGAAAATAAAAAAATACATAGCCTCTGACATCGCAACTTTGATGAGGCTTGTTAGAGAAGAACTTGGTGAAGATGCCGTGATAATTTCCACTTCTGACGCTGAAGATGGCAAAATAGAAATGATTGCGGCACTTGATTCTCCGGATATCAATTGGGATAATCTGCAACAAAAAGCAAGTGATTATAATGATGTTTTTCTCCGTGAGCGCTTGTCCAAGCATTTATTGACCGCTTCTGCCGCATCCTCAATATTATCAGCCTGCCGCCAGATTGCGACAGAAAATAAAATAAATGATGACAGTCGCATCTTGACCGCAGCGTTTGAACAGTTGTATAAATTTGGCAACTTTTTTGATATGTCACGACCAATCAAAATGTTTGTCGGCACCCATGGTAGCGGTAAAACCACAACTTTAGTAAAAATGGCCTTGCTGGCAAAATTGCGAAATATCCCCGTCAAAATAATCAGCATTGATAATGTACGAACCGGAGCCAACAATCAGCTTGAGTCTTTGTCCAAGATTTTAGAAATAGATTTTGATTTTGTTCGTGATAAACAAGTATTGTTTGATAAAATATTAAAAGCGCAAGGCAACAATCAAATGATTTTGATTGATACATTTGCAATTAATCCATATCTTTCAGAAGATATAGAGCGTTTGCGTCAATGGTGCAAAATTATCAGTAGTGATAAAGTTTTGACGCTTGATGCAATGAGCAATGCTGAAAATGCTGTCGAAATTGCGGAGATATTCATGCAATTGGGGATAGATTGGCTGTTTCCAACCAAAATGGATGCAACACGACGGATTGGTACGATATTATCAGTAGCTGCTCTGCACGACATAAAACTTGGCTACGGCGGAGTTGGTCCGCATATTTCCGAAGGTGCGGCATTGATTACTGCAAAAGCTTTAGCTCGTTTGATAACGGAGTAAGCAATGGAAGAAGTAAAATTACATATTGCCCCTCGTGCCGAAGTCGGGAACATTTTTCCCTCGCGTAACAATATGATTGCAATTGCTTCTGGCAAAGGAGGGGTTGGTAAAACGTGGTTTGCAATTACCTTAGCCCATGCCTTGAGCGCTCTCAAGCAGAAAACATTGCTCTTTGATGGCGACTTGGGATTGGCCAATGTTGACGTCCAGCTTGGTCTAATGGTGCCTCACGATTTGGGTTGCGTTGTTACCGGCAACACCACCTTAAATCAAATTGTTCATTATAGCGATAAAGGTCATTTTGATGTTATCGCCGGACGATCCGGATCTTCAGGATTAAGCGCCATGCCAATAGGGCGCTTGCAGATTTTGGCCGAAGATTTATCTCTTTTGGCAGGTGGATATGATAAGGTGTTGTTGGATATGGGAGCTGGCATTGATAATTCGGTGCGTATTCTTTCAGGTATTGCCGGCAGCATGATTGTGCTTTGCACAGATGAACCGACATCTCTGACCGATGCCTATGCTCTAATTAAAATTATGTCCTCGCAATATCCCAAATGCCAAATTTCAGTCGTAATTAATCAGGCTGATTCACAACAAGAAGGGGAGCGAACATATGATATTTTGTGCAAGGCGTGCCGAACTTTTTTAAAAATATCACCATCATTGCTTGGTATTATTCGCCGTGATGCCCGCATTCGTGATGCAATTCGCAATCAAATGCCGCTGATTGCTCGCTATCCCACTTCTGAAGCGGCGACTGATGTCATTAATATAGCACGAAGGTTGATAATAAAATGAAAGATGCTTTAGGATATTATGCAATTTTGGATGTCGATTTTTCCGCAGATGACAAACTTATAAAATCGCAGTATCGCGATTTGGCCAAAATATGGCATCCGGATTCCAATAAAACCAAAGAGGCAATAGAACATTTTCAAAAATTATCGGTTGCTTATGATGTATTGAAAAATGAAAAAACACGCCTGATGTACGATTTGTTGAGTGAAGTTTATGCCAAAGATGTGTTTCCGGATATGCACAATTTGAGCATTCTAAAAGACAAATATAATCAAGAAACACCGTTGATAAGAGTTATTTCATTAAGCAAAGTAGTTGGCAAAATTATCAAATATAGCTCAACTAAAGAGCGTCTGATTTGCACATATGAACAGGCCAAACACGAAGTCCTGCGCTACTCTCTGTTCAACTGGTTTTGTGGCTGGTGGCACCCCAAGGCTTTTGTCTTAAATATTCGGGCAATTGTCGGCAATATCCGCAATATTGGATATAACCGTGATGATAATTTGATGCTTTTGATACATAATGCATTAGCGTATCAACAAGATGGAAAGTCGCGTCAGGCTATGGTTTCGGCACTTCAGGCCTTAGAATATGCTGACACTTATCAACAAAAATTACTCAATCGTTTTATCTCAGATCTTGACGTTCCACGCTCTGTCAAAATTCCGGCATGGCGTGTTGGTCCGCTAAAGGCTTGGCAGTTTGTTGTGCCGTTCTTGCTGTTGCTGACTGCTTCATATCCCATAGTTCAGCGTTTTGCATGGAATCGGTATATAAACAAAGAAAACGCCGTTACCTATTTTCAAAAAGTTCAGCTGAATAGTGGTGGCGAAATTATGGATGATGTAGTCGTCTCTAAAATATTTTCTATACCCGTAGATGTTACAGATGGCGACAAATTGTATCATTTGGCCAAACAGACTGATATTATGTATGGTCCGGACAGCAAATTTGACGTTAAAAATGTCGGAAACCAAGGTCAAACCGTTCGCGTTACCGGATTTACGCCGGATAAAAGCTGGTATCGAATAATGATTGATAATGGCGAAATGGGTTTTGTGCCAGCCAAAGCTCTGCGCCGAGGTGTCGGAACACTGCCGCCTTCCGGAAGCAAAATAATCCCGAGCGCATTATAAAATAGAATAACTACAAGCTAAACTGTTTGATATTTTGTGCCAGTCCGGTTGCGTCATCAATTTCAACCACAATACCCCACACGCTTCCGCCGCTGCGGCAAGCCTCCAAACGATTGGCATTATATTTTTGACACAGACGGTCAATTGGTGCCTGTTTATCAAATCCCAAAACCGAATCATAATTTCCGCACATTCCTACATCAGTAATATAAGCTGTTCCGTTGGGGAGAATTCTGGCGTCTGCTGTCGGAATATGGGTATGAGTGCCGGCCACGACCGAAACACGTCCGTCAAGATAATATCCGAGTGATAATTTTTCCGAAGTGCACTCAGCATGAACGTCAACAAAAATAGCATCAATATTGCACCCTAAAGTATAGGATTTTAAAAGTTTATCCAGTACAAAAGCCGGATTGTCAACATTATCCATAAACACCCGTCCCAATACCTGTGTTATCAAAATTTTTTTGCCGTTAGCCAGCTCAAATACTGTTGCTCCTCTTCCGTTTGCAGTTTCCGGATAGTTTAACGGGCGGATAATCTGCCGATTCTCATCTAAAAAAGGCAAGATATCGCGCTGTTGCCAAACATGGTTTCCC
>CADBMA010000045.1 GCA_902795665.1 uncultured Rhodospirillales bacterium | reverse complement strand
TGTTGAGAGGGGGACGTAAGGATTCTTTATAAGACTGGATTGCCGCGGCGTTACCACGCCTCGCAATGACGAATGAGGGATGGCAGTTTATAAAAAGGGAAGATAAAACAAAGAGGATGGTAAAGACCATCCTCTTTAATCAAATTTCCGTTATGGAAGTACTTATTAGTAGTATTCCCAAGTAACTGTGTTGGTATCTTTTGCATCGGCGCAACCTTGAGCAGCATCAGACAACTTCAAAGGCAAAGTACCTGAAGCTACTGTACCACTTTTTCCTGCTCCTGTAGCACCAGCAGCTGTTACGGATACTAAACCAGAACCAGAACCAGAACCCCAGTCAGAAGCAGCAATGGCTACACAAGCCTCTTTAGACAAACCAGCAAACTTCAATTTGAAAGTTTGTCCTGAAGTACCATCAATAGTAACCAAACCATTAAATGCGTTATAAGCTGCACTAGCATTAGCTTGTGTTTTTCCATTAAGCATTTCAGCACCAACAGCACCCATTTTAATCATGGTTGCTGTATCCAATCCGTTATAGTTAGGTTGGCCAGAATACAAGGTACGAATGTTGGTAACAGTGGTAGAAACCTGATCCATTGCTTTGGTCAATTTAAACTTGGCCATAGCTTTTGAATATCCGGCGATACCACCGACAGACAAAACGCCGATAATGGCCAAAACACCGAGCATTTCAACCATTGAACGACCGGTCTGTTCACTTCTAAATTGTTTCATTTTTTTCTCCTTAAAAAATATCACATTCCGCTTTTTATTATACGACTTTTTTGCAACATTAGCAATATATTTTTAAAATCCACCTGATTATTTTGCATGGCGTTTTTATATATTCCCATGTTTTTATAGCAATACAGGTAAAGTATATTCCATAAAACCATTAATATTTGGTAAATATTAAGATATTCTTTTATAGTTTTTGTGATTTTTGCAACAATTATGCGTTTAAATTTTTATAAAAGCGACTATCTGAAGGGAGATAGTGTTATAAATGGAGAAAAAAATGATAGATAAAATTTGTTTATTGCTAACCGTTGTCGGCGGACTCAACTGGGGGTTAGTCGGCGCTTTTAAATTTGATTTGCTGACATTTTTGTTTGGATTTGCACCAATAATTGTCACCGTTTTGCAAATTGTTGTCGGTTTGGCGGCTTGCTACACGGCTTATGCTTATTATAATAAATAAGCGGCAACAATATTTCTGAAAAACAGCACTTGCAGAAAGTGCTGTTGCTTTTTGTGTTTATGATGTTTACTTTCATAAATAACCGTAATATACTCTCCGCATAGTTGAACAACTTGAAAAAAAGGAGATAATTATGGAACAAAAAATCGTCAAAGTAGGCAATGTCAAAATGGGCAATAAATTGCCGTTGTCGCTGATTTGCGGTCCTTGCCAGATTGAGAGCCGCGAACACGCGATTATGATTGCCGGAGCAATGCGCGAAATTACCCAAAAACTGGGTATCGGATATATTTTTAAAGCCTCTTTTGACAAAGCCAACCGCACCTCAATTAACGGAGCTCGCGGAGTGGGGCTTGATGAGGGTATGCGCACCTTTGATGAAATTAAAAAACTTTATCCCGATTTGCCAATAGTTACCGATGTGCACGAGTGGCAGCAGTGCGAAGAAGTGGCAAAACACGTGGATATGTTGCAAATTCCGGCCTTTTTGTGCCGCCAGACCGATTTGGTGGTGGCTGCCGCTAAAACCGGCAAGCCGGTGAATATTAAAAAAGGTCAGTTCTTGGCGCCGTGGGATGTGCGCAACTTGGTACAAAAGGCCGTTGATTCCGGAAATCCAAATGTTACGCTGACAGAACGCGGAACCAGCTTTGGATATAATACTTTGGTTGTGGATATGCGCGGTTTTCCACAAATGGCAAAAGATACCGGCTGCCCGATTGTGTTTGATGCCACGCATTCCGTACAGCAACCGGGAGGCAAAGGAGCATCAACCGGCGGTCAGAGAGAATTTGCACCGGTTTTGGCCAGAGCCGCCGTGGCTGTCGGTGTGGCTTCGGTGTTTATGGAAACTCACGACAATCCGGACAAAGCTCTGTCCGACGGTCCTAACACCATTGCATTGAAAGATATGCCGGAAGTGTTGGAGCAATTAATTGCATATGATAAAATTACAAAATCTATGATAAACGATTATTAAAAAACATAATCTTTGCTAAAAAGCTCCCTTTGAGGAGCTTTTTTTATAAATAAAAACTTTTGTACTGCTGATTGAGTATTTTTTACAGCAAAATATTAATACTTTTGGTCTGAATGTTTTTTTAGGACTCTGTCATCGGTTTTTACATACTATTCGAACATTTTATTCCGTGTTAGAATGATTGTATAAAAAAAGAGGAGGAAAAAAATGTCTCGAATTCCTAAAAATAAGAAAGTTATATCAGAATATGCTCGCGATATTATGCTGATTGATAAAATATACCAAAGTTTTGAAGCTCTGGAAGAAACTCTGGGAAAACTGAAACTGGAAGAACCGCTGTTTATAACATATATGGCAAAGAAATCTTTTGCGGATAAGGTATTTAGCCAAATTCAGCATTATCGCGAAAAACTTCGCTATCATAAATATCTGAATTAATTATTCTCTTTTCCAAGTGGTACCCTGCGGTGTGTCTTCGAGAATAATTCCTTGTTCTTTCAGAGTATTGCGAATGGCATCGGCTCTGCCCCAATCTTTGGACTTTTTGGCTGCAGTGCGCTCCGCTATCATGCGCTCAATCTCTTCCTCAGAAATGCCTGATGAGGCGGCATCTCCTTTGAACCATGTCTCAGGGTCTTGGTACAACAGTCCAATAACATCTGCACTGCTTAAAAGAAGCGATTTGTATTTTTGCTGTTCTTCAAGGCTTTCGGCTTTGTTCAAATTGTTGGCAATATCATGCAAATAACTAATTGCCAGAGGAGTGTTGATGTCATCAGACAAGGCCTCAACAACACGCTCATCGGGAGCAATTTTAACTATTTTGATGTCTTTTACACGCAGCAGAGCATTGTAAAATTTATCCAAAATCTGTTTGGCTTGTTTTAGTCCGTCAAATGTAAAGTTGAACGGCTGGTGATAGTGCGTGCTGATAAACAACAGGCGCAAGGCTTCGGCCGGATATTTGGCTATGAGCTCATTAACGGTATAAAAATTGCCCAAAGATTTTGACATTTTAACCCCGTCAACCATTAACATTCCGGCATGAACCCAATAGTTTGCAAATGTATCGTTGGGGTGAGCGCAAAGCGACTGAGCACATTCATTTTCGTGGTGCGGAAAAATTAAATCGGAACCACCGCCATGGATATCAAAAGAATTGCCTAAATATTTGGAACTCATTGCTGAGCACTCAAGGTGCCATCCGGGGCGCCCATAACCCCATGGGCTGTCCCAACCGGGCTGATCCGCCGCGGACGGCTTCCACAAAATAAAGTCTGCCGGATTCTTTTTATAATCGGCAACTTCGATACGCGCACCGGCCAGCATTTCTTTCATGCTGCGACCGGACAAAAATCCATATTTAGGCATTGAATCAACCGAAAACAATACGTGTCCTGCTGCCTCGTAGGCGTGACCATTTTGGAGCAAAAGTTCAACCAGCTCAATCATTTCTTGTACGAATTCTGTCGCGCGCGGACGGTAGTCAGGATCTTTGACATTCAAGGCGTGCATATCATCCATATACCACTGATAAGTTTCGGCAGTAATCTCATTTATCGGTTTGCCGGTCTGTTGATGTTTGTTCAAAATTTTGTCGTCAATGTCGGTAATGTTGGAAACATAGGTAACGTTTTTTTCACCGTAAACTTGACGCAGAACACGATTTAAGACATCAAAAACCACTGCCGATTTGGCGTTTCCGAGATGGGCGCGGTCATAAACAGTCGGTCCGCATACGTACATACGGACGTTTTTTTCATCAATCGGCTTAAATTTTTCTTTGCGTTTGGTCAGCGTATTGTGCAAAAACATATATATCTCCCCTAGGCTGCTATGCCGTTTAAGCGGCTATGTACGCGAGAATAGCCTATTAACGGCAATAAAATTTTTAGTTCCGGTCCGTCATCCATTGCCGTAATTGCTTTACGCAGCGGGTGAAAAAGATCTTTTCCTTTGCGGTTGGTGCGGTTTTTTATTTCGTTTATCCAGCTGCTGAATGTGTCTTCATTCCATGGCTCGGCAGGTAAAAGCTCTGCGGCAACGGAAAGAAATGCAGCATCTTCAATTATCGGGGTTACGGCGCAGCGGCAAATGTTTTTCCATTGTTTGTAGTCGGATACAATGGTTAAATTGCCGCGTACTGCATTCCAAAATGTTTCATCGCTGTCAATTCGGTCAGCTACAAAAGAATATGGCATATTGCGGACCAGATGGGTGTTGAAATGCGCTAAATCTGCCTCAGAAAATTTGGGCTGAGAGCGTCCAAGTTTGTTAAAATCGAGCGTGTCGGCTAACGATTGCAAATCATAAAACGGCTCAATGGCATCGGAGGTACCAAGTTTGGTGAGGTAAGAGCAAATAGCCATAGCCTCAATTCCTTGCTCGCGAAGGTCTAAAACACCAACGCTCCCCAAACGTTTGGAAAGTTTGCCCTCTGCGCCTGTCAAAAGCGGAAGGTGACCAAAAACCGGAGTTTTGCCGCCAATGGCTTCAAACATCTGAATTTGTGCCGCAGTGTTGGTAACATGGTCCTCGCCGCGGATAATATGGGTGATGCCAAAATCAAAATCATCAATAACCGAAGGCAAATGATACAGATAACTGCCATCAGCACGGATAATAACCGGATCTCCCAACTTTGCTGCATCATATCGACATTCACCGCGGATTAAGTCGTTCCACACAATATCACCATCAATCAATTTGAAACGGTAGTGCGGCTTGCGCCCCTCTTTTTCATAAAGAGCGATTTGTTCTGCGGTAAGTTTAAGCGCGCTACGATCATAAATCGGCGGCAAGCCTTTAGTCATAAGCTTTTTGCGCATAATGTCCAATTCTTCCGCTGTTTCATAACAGGGATAGATGCGTCCTGCCGCCAGCAAACGCGCAGTAACCTCTTGATAGCGGGTAACACGCGCAGACTGACGAGCTTCTTCATCCCATTTCAGGCCAAGCCAAGTCAAGCTCTCGCGAATCGCGTCTTCGTATTCTTTGCGGGAGCGTTCTTTATCTGTATCATCAATACGCAACATAAACTTTCCGCCAAGTTTTTTTGCTAAAAGCCAGTTAAAAATAGCCGTACGGGTATTGCCTATATGCATGTATCCGGTTGGTGAGGGGGCAAATCTTACTTTTATGTCGCTCATTTTTTTATTCCGATTATTTAAACTAATGGCTGGATTTTATAGATTTTATAAATCAAATTCAAGACTTTTTTAAAACATGAACACCCGCCAGATGACGGGTGTTCGCAATGATATGCCGCAGCCTATTTTTTCTTGGCAGAGGCTTTTTTAGCGGCTGTTTTCTTTACAGTTGCTTTCTTAGCGGCTGTTTTTGGAGCAGCCGTTTTCTTGGCGGCCGTCTTTTTGGCGACCGTCTTTTTGGCTGCTGTTTTTTTGGTTGCATCTTTAGCTGTTGTTTTCTTGGCTGCTGCTTTCTTGGTTGCTGCTTTGGCTGTTGTTTTCTTGGCTGCTGTCTTTTTAACAAGCACTTTTTCAACAGCTTTTAACGCTTTTTGAACAACTTTTTTAACAGTTGTTTTGGTTGAAGCCTTTTTAGCGGTTGTTTTCTTAGCTACAGTTTTGGTAGAAGCCTTTTTAACTGCGGCTTTTTTAACCGGAGTTTTGGTAGTTGTTTTTTTGGTAACAACTTTTTTGGCAGCGACCTTCTTAGTTGTTTTCTTGGCCGCAGCTTTTGATGTTGCGGCTTTTTTGGTTGTTTTTTTCTTAATCATTTTCTTTTTAGCCTTTTTCGGTTCTGTTAATTTTTTAGAAATTGCAATAGCGTTTTCTAAATCTTTTTCCTTGCATAGCCCTACTGCCACCGGATTCTTCGGACGCAAATCAGGCATATCACGGTGAGTTCCGTTACGAAGTGCGGCAATAGTAGGTTTGGTTGTACCAATAAGCTTACAAATTTGCGAATCGATAATTTCCGGACAATTGCGCAACACCCATAAAATGGCGGCGGGTTTATCGCTGCGCTGTGACGGAGATAGAATCTTTTTGTTTTTCATATTAAGAGCCTTGACATTGCCCTCCGGCTTAACGGCTGTCAGAGCAGCATTTTTATCTGCTTCACAGCGAGCAATCTCCTCTGCAGTCAATTGACCGGCAGTAATCGGGTTTAGGCCAACAATATTGGCAGCAACTTCACCATCTGCAATGGCTTGTACTTCAAGCTCATGCAACTCACAGAAATTACCGATTTGTCTAAATGTAAGTGTTGTATTTTCCACCAGCCATACTGCTGTGGCTCTGGGCATTAAAGGTGCGGTCATATTTTTATCCTTTCAATATGCAAAAGGCCGTTACCGGCCAATAAAAAACTGCGTTCTTTTATGAGCGCAGTTTAACCGAAAAAAATTAATATTATATTAATCGGCAGATTTGGCCATAAAAGCGCCGTATTTATTCTTAAATTTCGACAACTGACCACCGGTATCAACTAAGCGATGAACACCTGTCCATGCTGGATGAGATTTGGGATCAATTTCCAAATTCATCTTATCGCCGGCTTTACCCCAGGTCGATTTGGTCGAAAATACACTGCCGTCAGTCATAACGTAGGTAATTTCGTGATAATCTGGGTGAATACCTTTTTTCATTTCATTTTACTCCATGCAATTTTATAATTGTTGCTCTTATACATTACAGTTTTGATTATTGCAAGCACTTTTTAAAATATTTTTCAATTTTAATAGCTGATTACCGTATTGTTTTGCAAATCTTTGTCTTCGGTATTAATTATTTTGATGCTAAAACTTTTGTGTCCTTTATTTAGCAGATATGAACGCACTGTTACCGCACGATTGAGACTCAGTCTTTTGCGGGCAAAGCTATTTTCTCCATTATCATAATGATATGCTTCAATTAAAATTTTGTCCGGATTCTGTTTGATTGCTTGTTCTGAAAAATCGTCCAATTGTTGGGTGATGATTGAACTAAGAACGTCAGAATCATTATCAAAAACAACAATTGCAGCATTATTTTCAGCAGATACGGTTTGAGGTTGCGCAACGGTATTAATCAGAGCATTATCCTGTTTTTCCAAATCTAATTCCGGCATAATCTCTTTGATTTCTGAAGGCGACACCTCATCATTAACAGGGACAAGCGGATCTAATGTAATCTCTGTATCCGGTGTAGCTGTATCTGTATGCTGCTCCGTATCAGAGGACGATTGCTGTTCTGACAATGCAGTTTCCTCTGTTGGAGTGATATCAGATATTGTGGACACTTCTTCTGTGTCGGTTGCTGGAGAATCAGTATTGACAACCATTGCTTCAATTTTTGGAGCTTCTACCGATTTATTTTCAGGTTGACTGGCCGGCTTTTTATGCGGTGTCTTGACCGGTGCTGCAGCTTTTGGCGCTGCGACAACCGGTAAAGAATGCCCATAGCTAAAACCTTCATCATCTGCTTCCAGCGATTCCAAAACCGATAAATTAACCTCATAGTCTGCAGAATGGGAGGGGCAAATTATCGCTAATGCGACCACAAAACCCAAAACAATCCGATAAACCATTATAACTCCTAAGCCAGTTTTTTTACCAAATTTTCCATATTGTTATTTGTTGCCGCAACGTTTGCTGAGCTCAAAATATGCTCAAGTTTATCTGGGGCAATATCTGCCGCATCAAGATTATATACATAACCTCCGGCCTCTCTGACCAGCAATAAGCCGGCAACCGTGCTATTAAAACCATTGCCGCGGCTAATTGCTGTGTCAAACTTTCCAGAAGCAGTATATGCCATACTCATAGACACCGTTCCCAAAACCCGTAACTTTGCCCCCAGCAGCGATGTTTTTTGGATTGCTGTTGCAAATTTTTTATCATTGGCATCATATCCAACCTGCTGCGCTACAAGCGCTAAATTTTCATCTTTGTTAGTAGACACGCGTAAGCGTTCGTGGCTACGGAATCCTTCTTTATAAGCCCCATTTCCCTTTTCGGCAAAATAAAGCTCGTCGTTAGCTCGGTTATATACAAGCGCGGCTTTTACTTCGCCATTTTCACAATAAGCTACTGTTGTTGCAAAAAGAGCAACACCGCGAGAGAAATTGCTCAACCCATCAATCGGGGTGACCAGAAAACAACTGCCGGTGGCCGGAATGGCGGAAACATCTTTTTCAAAAAACACAGCTTCCGGTCTAACTTTGCCAAGTTCTATCCGCAGGTTTTGTGCAGTTTTATTATAAGCATTAGTCACAAAATTTTGATATGGACGTATTGACGATTGCAGGCGTTCAATTTCGCTAAAATCACGGTCAAGGTTGGACGTTGCCTTCTTGACCGCATTTACCATCATGGTTAAGAGCGGAGAAAGATAAGACATTATTTTGCTCTTTCAACATAATTGGCTTCAGCCGTGCCGACAACAATTTTTTCACCTTGGCTGATGAACGGAGGAACCATAACGCGAACACCATTATCTAAAATGGCTGGCTTGTATGATGAAGCCGCAGTTTGTCCTTTAACAACAGGCTCGGTTTCAACCACTGTACAAACAACCTGTTGAGGCAATTCAACCGCAACCGGTTTTCCATCTATGAAGTTGATATAAACGGTCATACCTTCGCTCATAAACGGACGAGAATCGCCCAAAATATCACTAGCCATTGTAAATTGTTCAAAAGTTTCAGAATCCATAAATGTTAAGCCGAGGCTATCTTCATATAAAAACTGGCAATCTTTTTCCTCGACCATCAGTTTTTCGACAGTATCTTCAGAACGGAAACGTTCGTTGGTCTTGGTACCCTCTTCAACCGATTTCATTTCAACCTGCATAAATGCACCACCTTTGCCGGGTTTGATATGCACGGCTTTGACGATGGTCCATGGTTTGCCCTTATATTCAATAACCCAACCGACACGAATTGCTACTGCTTGCTGCTTCATTTTGATACTCCTTATTAGAAACTGTTATATTTTTTAGAATACTTACCCTAAACTTTATTTTTTCGCAACAAAAATCTTATATTGACGCGGAGTTAAAATCAACATATCCGCATTATATTCGGATATGTCAACTTCATCATCCTGCGGCATAATTGCCATTTGCAATAAAAAGAAATTTGCGTACCATTTAGCCAATTCAAGCGTCTGCATCGATCCTTCGTTCCAAACTTTGAACACCAAAAAATCCGGTTCGTTTTCACTGACCAACATTGCCTCATGGCGTCGATTGCGACTGATAACTCCCAATACGCCATTCCCTATTTGTTGGCGTGTTTCTGAAATATCCTTTTTTATATTATTGCTTTTGCTTAAATCTGTAATTATACCGTCAGCTTTCACAGACACACATAACTCAGCGGCGCCCTCTCCACTGAGCAAAACAATACGTCCGACATTTTGCATTTTTTGAACAATGTTTTGCAAGTGACTTATTTCTATCGCAGAATTTACGAGGCAGCACTCAATTGCTGCATTATTTAGCATTAAATCATCATCTTGCGAGCATATATTAAGAATAAAGTTTGGCATAACCGTTTTTGTTGCTTGAAAAAAATTAATTATTGTGCGTAGATTACAATAAATAAGATTAAAAGAAAGTGAACTTTTATGAATGATAATCAAAAAAACATTATAGAAAAAGCTTTGGCTGAGATGGATGCTTTGCTGGCAGATCTTGAAACAAAGACCGATCAAAAAGCGAAAAAAGTTGGACAATTAAAACAAACAGCTCGTGATTCAATCGAAAAAATTGACCTTTTGGTCAAAAGCTTGAAAAAGGCAGAATGATATGGCGCAAGTAGTGATAAATATTAATAATCGGGAATATCCGATTGCCTGCGAAAACGGACAAGAAACTCGCATTTTACAGTTGGCTCAGATTTTGCAACAAAAGGCTGACTTGTTACGTGATTTTAATGGCAAAATAAGTGAAAGTATGATGCTGGCCATGATTGGTATTTTGGTGGCTGATGACTTGTTTGAAGCCCGCAAAAACCCTGCCGTAGTTTCAGAGTGTGAAACTGATATTAATCCCGTAGTTGCTAAGATTATTAATTTGCAAGACAGAATAAAAGCTGTTGCAAAACTTGTTGATTCATTGTAATATATAAATATGGAGAGGTTACTGTCCGGTGCGTAGTTCCGCAGATCTTCCGAGCCTCAAAGTTTTTTTCGGGAGCTGTCCCTGCCCTGACCGTGGTCTTGGTATATGGCACCCACCTATTGAGATGCGGTTCGAGTAAGAATGTATTTATACGGCCGGACGGTTTCCTCTTTTATTTGTTTTAAATTTTACGGGGGAAACTATATTGAAAATCATTTATTGCGGTGATGTAGTCGGACGCGCCGGCAGAGATGCTGTTTTGAACAATCTGTCAGCAATGCGTCAGGATTATAAAGCCGATGTGATTATCGTGAATGTTGAAAACGCCGCTCATGGTTTTGGAGTTACTCCCGGTATTGCTAAAGATTTTCTACAATCAGGAGCCGATGTGTTGACAACGGGAAACCATGTTTGGCAACAGCGCGATATCTTGCCTTTTTTAGATGAGAATCGGCAGATTATCCGCCCGTTAAACTATCCGG
>CADBMA010000044.1 GCA_902795665.1 uncultured Rhodospirillales bacterium | reverse complement strand
TCGCAAGTGCAGCCCTTATTATCGCCGACAAAACCTTCTAATTCTTCCAAAAATTTGGACGGAGCATATACAAAATCTTCAGACTGCAAAGCGTGCAGTTTTGTGTATTTCCATGCCTCGGTTTTGGCAGTTGGTAAAACAAATTCGGCACGTCCGCGTTCACGAATCCCTTCCAGCCACGGAATATTCTGACCAAATAAATCTATTTTCGGCAATAATCCTGACATTATTTTTCCTTTGTATAAGCTGCATAACCGTTGCGTTCAATTTCTTCTGACAGACTCTGATCGCCAGATTTTACAATATGACCTCCGGCAAAAATATGTACAAAATCAGGTTTGATATAAGTCAGCAATTTTTGATAGTGAGTAATAATCAACAAGGACTTATGTTCATCCATCAAATTATTAATACCATCAGATACAACTTTAATTGCGTCAATATCAAGCCCTGAATCTGCTTCATCAAGGATTGACAGACATGGTTTGAGAATTGTCATCTGCAAAGCCTCTAAGCGTTTTTTTTCACCGCCGGAAAAACCAACATTAACCGGACGTTTTAGCATTTCATTATCAATTCCAAGTTTTTTGGCTTCTTCGCGCAATATTTTAATAAATTCCATGGTATCAAGTTCCGGTTCGCCACGGTGTTGGTGTATTGCATTAATTGCGTGTTTTAAGAAAGCCGTAACCGGAACACCGGGAATTTCAACCGGATATTGCATAATCAGAAACAAACCTTCGCGCGCCCTTTCTTCAGCTGACATTTGCAGTAAATCTTGGCCTTTGAAGCGAATATGCCCTGATGTTACCTCATACCCTGGTTTGCCGGTTAAAACGTGTGATAAGGTTGATTTTCCAGCTCCATTTGGCCCCATAATAGCGTGAACTTCACCTTCATTTATTGTGAGGTTAAAATCTTTTATAATTTCTTTGCCTCCGGCACGAGCGCAAAGATCTTCAATTTCTAGCAATGGCTTATTCATGTATTCCGGCCTCCCATTTATCCAAACGCTGGTTTATTTTTTGCAATTTTGCGGTTTTATAATCTTCAACCTGTTGTTTAATTCCGTAACATACTTTCAGCTGTTCAAGCATAATTTCAACATCAGCAGTTTCTTCGATTATTTCAGCAACATTGTCCTTTTTGCGATTGATATTTTTCAAAATTTCTTTAATAAGTTCGCTCATTTCTTCAATTGCCTGAAGCATTTGAGGCTCTTTTCCCCACGCTTGCAGAGCTCTCTTATATGTGTTCATTATCCTACACTTCCTTCCAGACTGATATTGATTAATTTTGCGGCTTCGATGGCAAATTCCATCGGCAAATGTTGCATAACTTCTTTACAAAAACCGCTGACAATGAGACTTACGGCGTCTTCTTCAGAAATTCCGCGGCTGCGACAATAAAACAATTGTTCATCACTGATTTTGGAAGTTGTAGCTTCATGTTCCAAACGGGCATTTTTATTGCGATTTTCAATATAAGGAACAGTATGAGATCCGCAAGTTGATCCGATGAGCAAACTATCGCATTGTGTATAATTTCGAGCATTATCAGCATTTGGTGCAACACGAACCAGACCGCGGTATGTTTGGTTTGAAAATCCGGCTGATATACCTTTTGATATTATGCGTGACGATGTGTTTTTGCCAATATGTATCATTTTTGTTCCTGTATCGGCTTGCTGATAGTTGTTTGTCAAGGCAACAGAATAAAATTCACCAACGGAATTATCGCCTTGCAAAACACAACTTGGGTATTTCCATGTTACGGCTGAGCCTGTTTCTACCTGTGTCCACGAAACTTTAGAATTAACTCCGCGGCAAGCGGCACGTTTGGTTACAAAGTTATAAACACCGCCTTTGCCGTTTTTGTCCCCAGGATACCAATTTTGGACGGTAGAATATTTAACTTCGGCATTATTCATTACCACAATCTCCACAATGGCGGCATGAAGCTGATTTTCATCGCGCTGTGGTGCTGTGCAACCCTCAAGGTAAGAAACATAACTGTCATCATCGGCAATAATCAAAGTACGCTCAAATTGTCCGGTATTTTTGGCATTGATACGAAAATAGGTCGAGAGTTC
This sequence comes from uncultured Rhodospirillales bacterium, assembly GCA_902795665.1. GTDB lineage: Bacteria > Pseudomonadota > Alphaproteobacteria > RF32 > CAG-239 > JAFUYI01. The sequence goes on along the minus strand of CADBMA010000044.1, from coordinate 1,478 downwards.
CATCGGACAGCGAACTCCTTTAGGTATATAAACAAATGAGCCGTCAGTAAAGACTGCTGAATTGAGGCAGGCAAAAAAGTTATCGGTGTATGGGACAACCGAGCCCAAATATTGTTTAACTAAATCTGGATATTCGCGTATTGCTTCAGATATGGAACAAAAAATAACCCCTTTTTCTGCAAGTTTGGCGCGATAGGTTGTGGCCACTGAAACACTGTCAAAAACAGCGTCAACTGCAACCACGCCGGCAAGAACTTCTTGTTCTTTAAGCGGAATGCCCAGCTTGTCATAAGTTTTAAGCAGCTCGGGATTGACTTCATCAAGGCTTTTGGGTGCAACCTTTTGCTTGGGAGCCGAATAATAAGACAAGTCTTGATAATTTATTTTATCATATTCCAGTTTGGCCCAAGTCGGTTCTTGCATTCCCTGCCAGAACTCAAAAGCTTTTAAGCGGCGTTCCAAAAGCCAATCAGGCTCACCTTTTTTGGCAGAAATGAGGCGTATAATATCAGCATTTAAGCCTTTAGGGGCAGAATCGGCTTCAATATCGGTAACAAAACCGTACTTGTATTTATCGCCATTTTCGCTGATTATCTGTTGTATATCCGCTTTATTATTCATTATTCACACCTATTTTGCTATTTGTCGGCAATGTACTTTTTTTTGCATAAAATTGCAAGTTCTTATTTATGCATAAATAAAAAATTAAGTTCTTGTGATTAAACTGGAGTTTATGTTAGAAAGGTGAGAGCGTGCGCGTTTTATCGATATTGTTTTTTTTGTTGTTTTTAGCGGGGTGCGGCACTTGGTGGGGTGGGCCTCCCGATGAAATTGTTGTCGGCCGCGGAGACACCTTATACAGCTTGTCAAGACGCTATGACTTGCAATTGCGCGATTTGATTGATGCCAACAATCTAAAACCGCCTTATACTTTGCGAATCGGACAGATTCTGCGTGTTCCGGCTAACAGCTATCATATTGTTAAACGTGGTGACACTCTTTATGCAATTTCGCGCCGCTATGGCATAACTCCGCAAAAATTGGCTGAATATAATGGCATTGCGGCTCCATACACTCTTAGTGTAGGACAAAGATTATCATTAAACGGCAAAAATAATATATCAAGCACAAGTGCAAGCCCTAACACATATTCATCTAATTTCGCACAGACTGCAAAACGCCCAACAACTTCAATCTCGAACACTAAATCTGTTGCTCAGACAAAAACAACCACTTTCGGCAAAACAACTACTGTTTCAAAAACCCGCAAAACAAAATTTGCTTGGCCGGTGCGTGGAACCATAATTTCAAAATATGGTACAATCGGCAAAGGTCGTGCCAATGACGGAATAAACATCAAAGCCCCGCAAGGCACCACTGTTAAGGCCGCTGACAAAGGCACCGTTGCTTATGCCGGAAATGAGCTTAAAGGTTTTGGCAATCTGATATTGGTGCGCCACGATGATGGCTGGATTACG
>CADBMA010000043.1 GCA_902795665.1 uncultured Rhodospirillales bacterium | reverse complement strand
GGTAATGATGAGGCCAGTATTATTTATGATCGCAACAAAAAAAAGGCGGCTGAAGATGTGGGTATGGAATGTGTTATTCATCATCTTTCGGAAAATATAACAGAAAAAGAACTGTTGCAACTGGTAGATGCTTTGAATAATGATGATAGGGTTAATGGTATTATTGTTCAAATGCCGCTTCCGAAACACATAAACATCTCAAGAGTTATTGAACACATTAGTTATGAAAAAGACGTTGATGGTTTTGGCGCATACAATATGGGGCTTTTGCATTCAAATGATAACAGAGCTATGGTGGCGGCAACTCCTCAAGGAGTGTTGTATTTGTTGCAAAAAACACTTGGTGATTTATCAGGATTAAATGCGGTAATTATCGGACGTTCTAATATTGTTGGGCGACCTTTGGCCTCGCTTCTGACCAATTATAACTGCACGGTAACGCTTGCTCATAGTAAAACTCGTAATTTGCCGGATATTTGCAGACAAGCAGATATTTTGATTTCGGCCTGCGGGGTTGCCAAAATGGTTACCAAAGATTGGGTTAAAAAGGGGGCAACAGTTATTGATGTCGGCATCAATCGCGTTGATGGAAAATTATGCGGAGATGTTGATTTTGATAGCGTTAAAGAGGTTGCAGGATATATCACTCCGGTTCCGGGCGGAGTAGGGCCGATGACAGTGGCAATGTTGCTCAATAATACTTTACGCGCTTATTTGATGCAGCAGAGTACTTTAAAATAGCACATCAGTAGATATATAGGCTTTATCATATATTTAGATGATGGAGTTTATATGGGAAGAGTTTTTATAATTGATGATGATAAACAGGCATCGGAAATATTGAAAAAACGTGGTTTTGATATTTTTACTACACAAAATGCTTATAATCTTGTACGCTATTCACATGAGCTGGCGCCGTCACTGTATGTTGTAAAATCTAATCTGAGAGATACTAATTATTATGGATTGGTCAAGCATCTGATAGATAATCATTACACGGATAATGCTCCTTTGGTGGTTTTGCATCAAAACGGAAAAAAGAGTAAAATTTTTCGGCAAGGAGTGGCGCATTATATTAGTGAAAATGAACTAAACGCAAGACTTCCCGAACTGGCAGAGGCTTATTGCAAAGGAGGCCGCAAATATGATTTGCTGATGGTTGAGCATATTGCTTCAAAAAGGCATATACAAACTTTAATGCCGGCAAATTTGGCGGCTTTTAAGGTATGTGATACACAAGCGGCACGTATTTTTATGCAAAAAAATAATGTTGAAGCTGTAGCCTTGTATTGTCCATCTGATAAATATGATGAATTGCGCTCAAAATTGGATTTTGAAAAAATTTTTCATGTGGACAATCCTGAAAATGTTAAGGATTTAGTATCCTTTATCAAATAATATACACACATTATGTGTAATGAGAGCTAGAATATAAATGACTAAAAAGATATATCAGTGGATGGTTGATGCTGCGGCGGGAAATAATGCTTTGTGGATTTTGGCGGCAATTGCTTTTATTGAAAGTTCGTTTTTCCCGATACCTCCGGATATAATGCTGATACCGATGATTATTGCGGCTCCCAAACGAGCATGGTTGATAGCCGGAGTGGCTACAATAGCCAGTGTTCTGGGAGGATATTTCGGGTATGCTATAGGTTTTTATGGTTATGATATGATTGCTCGTCCGTTATTGGAATTTTATGGATATGTAGATAAGTTTGATACTTTTAAGAACTATTATCACGAATATGGTGCATGGATTGTGTTTGCGGCTGGTATGACACCATTTCCTTATAAAGTTATAACCATAGCCAGCGGGGCGGTTGATTTGAACCTTTGGGTATTTGGTTTGGCCTCGATTGCGGCGCGAGGAGGGAGATTTTTTATCGTAGCGGGATTGTTATATTTTTGTGGTGATTCCATAAAAACATTTATCGAAAAGCACTTCGGACTGCTTACGATTCTGTTCTTTATATTGCTATTTGGGAGTTTTTTCCTGATTAAATATTTATAAATTAATCTTTGTGGCGGAAGGTAATGCGTCCCTTGGTCAAATCATAAGGGGTCATTTCAATATCTACTTTGTCACCAACCATAACTCTAATGCGAAATTTACGCATTTTTCCTGCAGTCATAGCCAAAATTTCCACGCCATTTTCCAATTTAACGCGAAACATTGCATTGGGTAACTTTTCAATAACTTCACCAGTTAATTCCAACAATTCTTCTTTCATGAATATTTCCTAAATTCTTTAACCTGTTGGTTTAGTGTATAATACTTAAATTTTATTTTGGCAAACTTTTTCTTTAAGAGTTTAGCAAAAAAACTTTTTGTTATCTTATTATTAACCAAATATGCGTAGAGTGAACTGGTTGGAGGTGTGATGATGGTTAAAAATTTACATTTTGATAATATGGTGTGGAATCGTCAAAACCAATCAATGCTGATGATGGAGTGGCATGATGAAGATGTTGCTTTTGTAAAGCAAGAATGTGTTTCTAATAGTCGGGTTTGGCGCTTGTTTGCGGCAAATGGCAAAGAGCTTGCGGTGGCTGATAGCCGTGATTTGGCCTTTTTTATGGCTCGTCAACACAATTTTATTCCACAGAGTGTGCATTAAGAGTTGCTATATAAGTATAAGTAAAAAAGCTCCTTGTTTTCAAGGAGCTTTTTTTCATGTTTAGTCTGCTGCGTCTATATCAGCGTCATTACTCATCATTTGTACGGTTAAATGTCCGGCTTCTGCGCGAATTTTGTTTTCGATTTCATCGGCAACTTCAGGATGATCGCGTAAAAAGATTTTGGCATTTTCGCGTCCTTGGCCGAGTTTTTCACCGTTATATGAGAACCATGCGCCTGATTTTTCCACAAAACCAGCCTTAACGCCTAAGTCAATCAGTTCGCCGGTTTTAGAAATTCCCTCGCCGTACATAATGTCAAAGTCAACGGTTTTGAACGGAGGAGCCACTTTGTTTTTGACAATTTTAACGCGTGTTTGGCTGCCGATTACTTCATCTTTATCTTTGATGGCGCCGACACGGCGGATATCCAGACGCACTGAGGCATAGAACTTCAATGCGTTACCACCGGTCGTGGTTTCAGGATTGCCAAACATCAATCCTAATTTCATGCGAATCTGGTTGATGAAAATAATCATGGTGTTAGAACGAGAAACGGTTGCGGTCAGCTTGCGCAATGCTTGGCTCATCAGACGGGCTTGCAGTCCCATGTGCGAATCGCCCATTTCACCTTCAAGTTCGGCCTTGGGAACTAATGCAGCAACCGAATCGATAACCATTACATCAATGGCGCCGGAGCGTACCAGAGTATCAGCAATTTCCAGAGCTTGTTCTCCGGAATCGGGTTGTGATACCAGCAGGTTTTCAATATCAACGCCGATTTTTTGAGCGTATGAAGGGTCGAGTGCGTGTTCGGCATCGATAAATGCGCAAGTTCCGCCTTTTTTCTGAGATTGAGCAACCACACTTAAGGCAAATGTGGTTTTACCAGAACTTTCCGGTCCATAAATTTCAATAATACGTCCTTTGGGGAGGCCGCCAATTCCGAGAGCGATATCTGTTCCCAAAGATCCGGTTGATATTGCCTCAATATCAATGTTGCTGTTTTGTCCTAAACGCATAATTGATCCTTTGCCGAAGGTGCGTTCAATTTGGGTTAGGGCCGCATCAAGAGCTTTATCTTTTTCCATTTTGTTATCTTTCATTCTATATTTTGTTTTATTTACTATCTAACAAATTATTGTAAAATACAATTTGTTGCTTCAACTTATCCGCTGAAAATATATTGTTCTATATTTGTTCTAAAAGCAAGAGTTTTTTTTAAAAAAATCATTGTAAATATTTTTTATGCTTGTCTAATCGTTAATTGACTGCTAAAGTCATAATAATATTTGGTTATGGGAAATATATTATGAAACGTTACATTGCTATGCTTACATGTTGTACTTTTTTTGCTTCGCTGTTGCCGGCTAATGTTTGGGCACGCAAATTGCCGCCTGCAAATTTTGGAGATATGTATAGTATGGCTTCAAAAGGCGATTTGGGGGCTTTACTTGCAGCATCGCACCGCGGATTGGATTTGGATGCGGTTAATAAAGATGGAGATGCCGGAGTTTGTGTAGCGGTAAAACGCGGTGATTTTATGGCTTATAATACTTTTATAAAAGCCGGAGCAATGCCTCATCCTCCGTGTGTTAATCTGATTTCAAAATCAAAATATGACAGTTTTATGTCTTCTTCAAATGCAATCAAATATTCAGAATATCCGACATCGTTTGTGCCGAGAGAAAGTAGCGATTGGGGAATTGTCGGAGCTGTGGTTCTCGGAGTGGCCGGAATGTTCTGGGTAGTGACAAACAGCGGAAAATAGTATTATATTTTCAAGCCATTTTGCTCGCGTTTTTTCTTCCATTTAAGTCTGGCATAAAGACGCATATCAGCAACTTGGTCGCTTTCGTCTACAATTTCTTTTCCTAAAATTGTTTCGATAATATCTTCAAGGGTGATAATGCCGATCCAGTTGCCATAAGGATCAACAACCAAGGCTATGTGATTGCGATCTTTGAGCATTGATGATAAAACATCTTCAATTTTGGCCTCGGGACCAAAACTGCGCATAGGTCGTGCATAAGTGTCAATTATGTCAGTATCTGCAGCCTTAAAAGAGTTTGATTTATGTATATATCCTTTATAAATCTGTTGGTTTTCATCAATAATCGGAAAACGTGAAAAAGGCGTGGTGCTTAAGAAGTCATCAAATTCTTTAATAGTCATTCCGGGTTTGACAGAGTGGACAACAGTGCGCGGCGTCATAATGTCTTCAACATACACCTGTGATAAATTGATAGTGTTTTTAATCATTCGATATTGATTGTCGCTTAAAATATTTTCTTCTTCGGCCATACGGGACAGGGCTTGTATTTCTTCTTTGAGAGTTGAGGTGTCTTCTTTGGCAGAAAACCATCCCATGATAAAGTCTGAGATATATAAGAAAGGTTTGAGAACAATAACCAATATACTTACAACCGTAGTCATAAACGGGGTAAGCTGTTTCCAATATTTGGCGCCTATGCTTTTAGGTAATATTTCGGATATAATAAGAATTGCCAATGTCATAATTCCGGAAGCAATTCCAAGGTAGGCTTGTCCGTATATGGCAGCAACTTGAGCTCCGACGCCGGCAGCACCGATTGTATGAGCAATAGTGTTTAAGGTTAAAATTGCGGCCAGAGGAGTGTCCATATTGTTTTTCAGAATAGACAATCTTTGGTATAAACGTGGTTTGTTTTCTTGTAACTGAGCGACAAAACTTGGTGTTACAGAAAGTAAAACTGCTTCGAGAATTGAACACAGAAAAGAAATTAAAATTGCCGAGCAGGCAAACAGCATTAATATTAACATTTTTTTGTAATTTTTTCCTAAAATTTACTTTTAAATAAAATATATAATATATCAATAAAAGTAAAGTGTTTTAAACAATCTTTATAAAGGAGTCGGTATCAATGAAATTTCCGCTTATTACTTCTCGTCAAATTAATATTCCATATCTTTTAAAAATCGGAAATGGCAAAATTGCTAAAATTGGCAAATATTTGGTGGATAAAGATATGACCAAGGTAGCAGTCTTTTGGGGAGAGGGAATGCCGCAGCTTTTGGGAAAGAATTTTTATGCCGGATTAAATGAGCACAAGATTGATATTGTATATGAACAAATTGTTGAGGACATTGCAATTGAAACAATTACGTCCACGGCCTTTGGTTTGTCTTCTTCAGTAAAAGCTATTGTTGGTATTGGAGGAGGAAAAGCGCTTGATTTTGCAAAATATACTGCATATTTATTGCGCTTGCCGTATATAAGTGTTCCAAGCTCCACTTCAAATGATGGTTTTTGCTCTCCAAGTTCATCACTAACGGTTGCAGGAGCTCGCAAGACTGTAAAATCTTCAATTCCGTATGGGGTGGTGGTTGATTTAGATGTGATTGCATCAAGTCCTAAAGCTTTTATTTATTCAGGTGTGGGAGATATGTTTTCTAAAATAAGCGCCTTGTGGGACTGGAAACAAGCCTTTTTAAAAGGATATGAACGTTACAATGATTTTGCGTCAATGCTTTCGTATAATTCTTTGGATTTGTTATATTTGCGTCATAGTGCGGATATTAACAGTCCGCAGTTTCAGCGCAGTTTGGTTAACTCGCTGCTATATAGCGGAATTGCTATGGAAATTGCCGGCACTTCACGTCCGGCCAGCGGTTCGGAACATTTGATATCTCATGCTCTGGACAAGATTTCTGAGCGTCCGCAACTACATGGCATACAAGTGGGTGTGGCAGGATATTTATGCTCGATATTACAAAACAATCCTGCTGTTTCGGGACTGCGGGAAGTGTTGACACAGATAGGATTTTTTGACTTTGCGGCAAATAATCCGTTGCGCAAAGATGAATTTGTTGAAGCATTGCGGATTGCACCAACTATCAAGAAAGACTATTATACAATATTGTCTGACAAAGGAAGTTTTGAAAGAGCTGTGCAGGCTATTAGTGAGGATAGTATTTTGCGTCGCCTGATTGTATAGATCATGATTTGCGTTGCTTGAGACGAATTGAAATATAAGCGATAATTCTTAGCAGGGGGCGCAAAATCAACGGGGCTTGTCCGGCGGCGGAGAAACGTACCGAAATTTCAGGGAGGTTGCATTCCAAGGCAATTCCCATACGGTGATGGCCGTTGTTGACGGTATCTTTAATCCCTAGCATTCTTAAGAGCATAATTTCAATCGGATAATTGTCATCATATCCGTTTTTCATGCTGTTATACAGTGTTTCATAGCGTTTTTTGCGTTCTGTTTCTGAATGACGATATAACGGGTTGGAGAAAGTGTAGGCACTGCTTTTATCGCGAAAGCTGCGTTCGATTTTCATGCGTCGTATTTCACGCGGGTCCATATGGTAGATGTTAGATGACCAAATTTTGTATTTTCCACGCATTTTTTTGATGAAATGTGTAATTAGGTCAAAGCGTTTTATTTTGGTGATAAATGCGATTTTGACCGGAACAAACTTTTGGCCATCGTGAATGGCTTGTTCTAATATATCGCGACCGCATAACAGGGTGTCAGCAATATTTTCTTCTAGATTACCAATCAAAATTACAATTTTTTTGCGATTGTGAAATTGGGCGCTTAGTGTGCTATCATTTAAGACGGCAACATCTTGCGTGTCAATCATGTATGTTTCAGATGATATGCATAAATTTACCATGTTATCTACCTTGTTTGCAGAATATATAATAATCGCGTCAAATAAGCAAATATTTATTTGAATTTATTAAACGAATTATTACTTGAGTGTGGGGATAATCTGTGGTATATTATATTTGATGTAGATATAATTATGCGTAGGAGGTGAGATCAATGTTACAGAATGTTGTCCAACTCACATTGGGAGAAGCTTTTCTTCTTGAATTAAACAAAGCGGAAAGCAAAGGTCTGATATTTGCAGCTCTTGAAGATTTTGTAGCAGCTCATTATTCGCCTAAAAATTTGTCTTCTTATATCAAAAAGTTATCTGATTTTTATTCGGTTGCGGCATATCAGAGTAAATTGGCTCGAATCCGTATTGAATATAATGCAAAGGCAGTGAAGGAAATCAGCGAAAGACTGGTAGGGCTAAATAACTTTGGTCAGGATAACTATAAATATAAAGAAAAAATTGTCAGAAAACTAAATCTGCTGATTAATAATCTGCCTACACTAGACGAACTTATTTATATTGCTATGGCTTTTTATGTTGATCATGGCTATGGTTCAATTGAGGATTTTAAGCAGCAGATTGATGCACACATACGAGATGTTTCTCAATCAGATAAGCTGTCGGTTTCTTGTCGGGACAATGTTTGTCAGGTTGCAAGTTCCCCGAATTGATGATGTTATTCGAATAAATCTTGTTGAGTATGTTGCCGCATAGCAATGAATGCTTCTTTTACAATTGGAATTGATACGGCACGCTTGTATGACATTGAAATATTATCAATTTCTTCAACCAAACGATGAGCGTAGCAAAAAGAACGCTGCATATTTACTAAAATATAATTTATTACTTCTTTGGAGATGGTGATTTGGCGATCCATAAATAGTTTTATTATCAAAGCTGATAGTAATTCGTCATCAGGTTCGCTGATACCAATTGCCGGAAGCATATTGAGCCTTGATGCTAAATCCGGAAGTGAATATTTTATGCGAGCCGGCGGCAAAACCGATGTGAACAGAATGAATCCATGATTATCACGATAGGTGTTTATTAAATGAAAAAAGGCTTTTTCATCAATTTCATTATTCAAATTTTCGACAATTAAGCACCGGTCATAAGCAAAAAGATCCGGAATAATTTCACTTGTTACTTCAGAAGCTTCTATTAAAGGTACCGGAAAAGGGGTGTTTCTTTTTTGTGAAACAACTTCTGAAAATATGTGAGCAAGGTGGGTTTTGCCGCAATGTTCCGGTCCATAAATGCACATTCCGAACTGCGGCCAATCGGGCCACAATTCTATCATATCCAGAGCTTCTGCATTGCATGGAGATTTGATAAAATCACTACGCTCCATGTAGCGAGGGTGAGAGAACTCAAAAGGGAGTTGATGTATGTTTGATTTTATTGTCATTTCAATCCTTATTTAATACATCAAAAATTTTCTTAGTCAAGTCGCCCAGACTAAAAGGTTTTGCCAAAAATTCAAATTCTCCGGAGGCAGCAAATTCACTTCGGGAAATTTCTTCAGAATAGCCAGATGCCAAAATTACTTTTATTTCACTAATTTCACGACGAACTTGGGCGGCCAATTCAACACCGTTCATTCCGGGCATTACCATATCGGTAACCAAAAGATTGAAATCTTTATTGTTTTTGAGTTGTTCAAGAGCATTTTCGGCCGAATTGCAGCCGACAACCTCGTACCCTTTCTTTTTGAGGGCGCGAACCGCAAAACTGCGAACAGAGTCTTCATCTTCAACAAACAATATCTTAATTCCCGAATGAGGATTTTTAGTATCAATACCTTTGTCTATTGCAGATACGTTCAATCCAAAGATGAATTTTTGATTCATCGGCAGGGCTTGGCTGGGGCGTGTCTTAACATTAACAATCGGCGATTCTTCGTTGGTAGTAAGGTTGCGCGGACGGTTATCATCATTATTTTTATTGTCAGGATTGGTCTCGAAACGAGGAAGATGGATAGAAAAAGTGGTGCCTTGGTTGAGTGTGCTGTCAACTTCTATAAAGCCTTCGGTTTGGCGAACAATACCATATACCATTGCCAATCCAAGTCCTGTGCCGGAACCGACAATATTTTGTTTGGTGGAAAAAAATGGTTCAAAAATGCGGCTTAAATTTTCTTTTGAAATACCGCATCCGGTGTCTTTTACTTCAATAACCACAAAATCTCCGGGTTTGATGGTTTCTTCGCCAAACTTCTGCGGTGAAGTCAGACGCTCGGTTCGGGTTGTAATGGTAAGAACTCCGTTGCCGTTCATGGCATCTTTAGCATTGACGGCTAAATTGATGATTACCTGAGAGAATTGTACCGGATCAACTTTGATAAAACCAAGATTATCTCCATGGTGAAATTTTAATGTTATTCTTTCGCTCAATACCCGTTTGAGCATATGACTTAACTCCATAAAATTCTCAGTAACGTCAATATATTTAGGCTGCAAAGGTTGTTTGCGAGAGAAAGCCAGAAGCTGTCTGACCAAACCGGCAGCGCGATTGGCATTGTTTTTGACTTGTATTAAATCAGCAAAAGAAGGATCGCCGACGCCGTGTCTTTGTAATAATAAGTCACAAAAACCGATGATAGCAGTAAGCAGATTATTAAAATCATGAGCTACGCCGCCGGCCATTTGTCCCATAGCTTGCATTTTTTGAGCCTGTGCAAACTGAATTTCAAGATTTTTTTGTTCGGTGGAGTCAATAACGTACATTACCAATCCATCAACTGCTGATTTTTCTTCTGCAAAGAGCTTTTTCATCGGGGTTAGGTACGCGGTTGCAGTTTTGGTGGCATTGTCAAAACTGATATCCAATGAGGAGCTGATTTTTTCGCTGTGAATAATCATATTCATCTCGCGTTGCAGGGTGTGTTTTTCTGCGGTATTTACTAAATCGGCAATATTGCGGTCTGCAATTTTATCTTCTGCCATATTCAGCAATTGTAGAGCCTGCTTATTGATTTCTTTTATCTGTCCGTTATTGTCAGTAAAAATAATTCCTATTGGCGCAAAGTCAAACAACCAGCTGATTTCATCAACTGCGCGGCTTAATTGTCGATGTAATGTTTGATCATTTGGGAGGTCGCTCATGGCAACGGCACGGATTTTAATTTCATTGCCTTCGCGAAAGCTGTCTTGTTTGAGGCAAAGCTCAACATCTTTACCGGAAGAGCTGACAAGATGAATAATGCCTTCCCAAGCGGTGTTATAAGGAGGAATGGCAGAATTTTTGGCCAGCATATCGGTCAGGCTTTTACCAAGAATATCATCTCGTTTTCTTCCTAATTTTGCAGCAAAAATGTGGTTGCAATATTCAAGATTATAGTCTTTATCCGCAATATATAGTGCAGCCGGAAGATAATCCAGAAAATCGTGCATATACAGTCTTTCGGTTTGAAATACCTGTTCGATATTGTGTTCGGCGGTAATATCGCGAAAACTCCAGTACAGGTAAGTATCTTTCTGGATTTTTTTAATTGAAAAAGGTTGTTCAAAAATATCGGCCTTGCGTAAAGATATTGTTTTGAAAGAAACCTGAAACCATGAAGCTTTTTCCGGAGAGTGTTCGTTTTCATTAAGATTCAGAGCGACAACGATTTTTACCGGAGTAAGATTGTCAATGGAGTTTTTTAATTGTTGTAAAATAAAATTGTTGTTGCGGCAATCAGATAAATGTTTTTGTATAAACTCAATAATATTGGCGCCGCCGAATAGGTCACGTGCGCCTTCATTTTCAAGCACAAGCTGCCCATGATAAGTTTCTATTCTTTTGGCGTTGGAACTTTGGCGAATGATTTCGTTAGCAAATCCGCCATAGCTGATAGCTAGTTCTGCTGCTTTTAGGGTTTGAAGCGATAACAAAAGGCATATGGCAGTTATAACTCCGGTTAGGGATAGTAAAAATATAAGGTATTGAGGATAAATTATAAACCCGATAAGTGATATAGTTAAGACCACCAAAGAATATGCCAGAGCAATCAACCTTTTTTGCAAAAGTTTGTCCGGACGTGGTTTTTTTGTTTTGCCAAACATACTAGTCACTTTGGTGGCCTCAACAATATTTTTTTTAAGTGGTTATATCGGCCTGTTTTTTGCCGGTGCGTGCCTCAATTTCGGCAATATCCATGGCAATTTGCAACAATCCGTCAACCATTTCTCGAGGGTCGGCATTAAAATTGGAATGTTCCAATTTTTCGAGGTAAACACGCAATGTTGCGCCGCTGCTGCTGGTTCCGGAAAGTCTAAACACAATGCGAGAGCCGTCTTCCATAAGTATGCGCATGCCGTTTGAAGTTGAGGAATGATCAACCGGATCATTATATGTAAAGACCTCGGCCAATTTGATTTTGAACTCTCCTTTGGATTGTCCGTTGAGAGGAGGGAGTTTTTGTTCAAGATTTTGGACTAAATCATTGGCAACATCTGTGGGAATGCCGTCAAAATCAAAGCGCATATAGTAGCTGCGACCATATTTTGCCCAATGTTCGCGAGTGATTTGTTCAACAGATTTTCCGCTGGCAGCAATAATATTTAACCAGAACAATACTGCCCATATGCCATCTTTTTCTCTGATGTGGCTTGATCCGGTTCCAAAGCTCTCTTCACCGCAGAAAGTGATGCGCTTGCTATCCATTAGGTTAACAAAATATTTCCATCCGGTCGGGACTTCGTAGTATCCGATATTGTGTGCGGAGGCAACACGGGCCACGGCGGTTGACGTAGCCATTGATTTTGCAACACCGAATATGCCGTTTTTATAAGCGGGAATTAAGGCATAATTGTCGGTCAAAATGGCCAAGCTATCACTGGGGGTGACAAAAAACTTTTTGCCTAAAATCATATTGCGATCACCATCGCCGTCGTTAGCTGCGCCAAAGTCCGGAGCATTGTTGCCGAACATTAAATTGACTAATTCGGTGGCATAGACCAAATTGGGATCGGGGTGCAGGCCGCCGAAGTCTTTTTTCGGAGTGGCATTAAGTACGGAGCCCTTGGCTGCGCCGAGTATATTTTCAAAAATTTCAATTGCATAGGGTCCGGTTACGGCGTTCATGGCATCAAAACACATGGTAAAACCGTTTTGGAACAGCTTTTTAATTGCGTTAAAATCAAAAATATGTTCCATTAACTCAATATAATCTTTAATCGGGTCAACAATTTCAATTTCCATATTTTCCAGTTTTTGAGTTCCGAGTTGATCAAGCTTTATATCGTCTGCCTGCAAGATTTTATATTCATTGATAGTTTTGGATTGCTCAAAAATTTCATCGCTGACTTGACCGGAGCATTGTCCACCGGTGGCGGTGGCAAACTTTATGCCAAAATCGCCGTTTTCACCGCCAGGATTATGCGAAGCGGTGAGAACAAAGCCTCCGTCTGTATGTCTTTTTAAAATCATATTTGACGATGCCGGAGTGGACATATATCCGTTTTGCCCGATAATTAATTTTTTGACGCCGTTGGCCGCGGCAATTTTTATCAATTTTTGAATAGCAGTATCATTATAAAATCGTCCGTCGCCACCGACAACATAGGTCTTTCCTGCCGGTTTGATGACATTAAATATACTTTGAACAAAATTTTCAAAATAGTTAGGTTGCATGACTACTTTAGATTTTTTGCGTAAACCTGCCGTTCCCATTTTTTGGTCTGTATACGGGGTAGTCTTAATGTTTTCTATCATACAAAACTCCTTAAAAATAAAATTGTGTGATGTATATAATGTAGCATTGCTATACATTAACTCAAGTAAAAGCTCTGTTTTACGCACCACTATTTTTGATAATTGTTTTTTAGCCAATTTAAAATGTAGACACGGATGGCGCTGGAGAGGTTTTTAATGTTGCCGCGCTGGCTGTCAATTTCGGTAATGAGGTCATTTAAGCTACATTTTTTGATTGCGGCAATTTCTTTCAACTCCTCGTAGAATTCGGGTTCAATGGATATACTGGTTTGATGTCTTTGGGCAATGATGACTGATCTTTTAAGCATTTTTCTTCCGAAAACTATCAATTGAAATTACTTCAGCCTTTTGGTAAGGGGCATTTTCAGGATGTTCATCGTTGAGCTCGGCGCCAAAGCTCAATCCAAAGCGCACTGCCGGATCGCCGAAATATGTTACTGCTTCAAAGGGAACTTCGAGAAGATAAGGAATATGATTAAAATTAAGTACAACTGAAAAACCATCATTATTAACGGTCAATTTTTCAAACTGATTTTGCAAGACAATGGTTATTTCGTGAGGATATTGTTCTTTTAGAAAAGTATCCATTTTGGTGCGCGGGTGATCTGTGCGAAAAGTGATGTAAAAATGATGCTCTCCAGGCAGTCCTTGCTGCTCGACAATCTTTAGTGCTTCAAAAACGACGTGCTTTAGGGCTTTTTCAATCAATTTATCATAATCTATTTTATTGACAATTTTGTTCATTTCTTTCTTTCCGGTTTTAAGACGTATAATATTGG
The DNA here is from genome assembly GCA_902795665.1 of uncultured Rhodospirillales bacterium. Lineage (GTDB taxonomy): Bacteria > Pseudomonadota > Alphaproteobacteria > RF32 > CAG-239 > JAFUYI01. The sequence continues at coordinate 3,576 of CADBMA010000043.1, read as the reverse complement.
TATATACATTTTGTATGCTAAAGGCAATTTTTTTATGCATCTTTTTACACAATTGCTAAAAAAGTGTGCGGATAACAGTTTATAGCATATTTTGAAGGTTATAATAGGGATGATCTTTATTAAATTTTTGTAATATATTTCAAAAAATATTGCTTATTACAAAATTATAAGATAAGATATTGTATTAGAAGATAGTTGAAAAAGTAGCTACTGCGTATGAAGGGAAGATAATGGAAATTATTGCTGGTAAAAACGGTAGTTTCTTTGTCGTTACCACCAACGTTGATACGGACACACTTCGCAAATTGGCCGATATATCTTTTGAGGAGTTTGGATGTTATAACGCTTGGCAAACAATGAAACGAATATCAGGAATGGGTAGTGCGGAATATGCCCGTAAGAATGGTTTGCGCCTTGATATTCTGGAAAAATTTGATCGTTTTGCCGATGCTGTTGATATCAAAGCTACTCAAGACTTGATGTTTTTTATTGAAAATGAAAACGGACGTGAACAACTGGAAAACAAACCAGATATGATTAGCATTCGTCCGCGCGAATTTAAAAATGGTTTTGCTTATCCGCTGCCTCGTGAGACAGAAAGAGGAATCGTAGATTCTTTTGCTATAAGAGATAAAGATATTCCGCCATTATTAAAAAAGATAGGCACTGTGATTGGTCGTGTTCCGGTCAATTATGATGTGAAATGGAATGGCGTTACCTATAAACCTGAAGTGGTGCCCGAAAATCCTAATTCCAGAAAGGCATTTATTAACGGATCCAACATATTTATCGGTGAAAATTGTTATAACTTTGATAATAAAGATTTAAAATACATCAGGCAGATTGACAAGGCGTTTAATGATGAAAAAAATTCTCGTCAAAATTCGTGGTATCGCTTAAATAAACCAGAAAATGAAATTTTGGAGCATGTGGTCACAAAAATATGCGGAAATAATCGCTATATGGTTCCAATTTATACTGCAATGTACAAAAAATATATTGAGCTGAAAAATACTCATGCGGATTATCATGCTATTTTTGTACATGAAGCTCATCATCTGCGCAATCGTATTTTGTTGCTTAATCGAAGCCTGAAGCCAAATACAAAGGCTTTGGGTGCTGTTGATATGTATTATATTACGGTGGAGGACGAACGTTCTTCTCATTTGGCTGTGATAATAGATCGCATCAATCGCTATTGGAAGGATAGAAACTGGGAAGAGCTGCTCTCTAAAGAGCCATGTTTGGAAGCCTTGCGGATGCGCTCAGTAGAAGATCGCAATCGTTTGTTGTCCAATCTGGATTTTGTTACCAATATAAAGCTTAAACACTGGACAGAGACATATCTTGATGCTCATATTGAAAGAATAGCTTTGCGTCTGGCTTTTTTGCAAAGATATAATTCGATAGCTAAAGGCTTTGATAACAAAAGAAATGAATATGTTTTAATGCGCTCGCTATTATATAGTTATCGGGTTTATAATCCCCGAACCGGAAAATATAAAATGACGCGCCTTGATAAATATATAAAGATTGATATACCTGTGACAGACCAGATAATGCGCAACATTATAGGTAGAGCCAAGAATTTTATTGATCGCAAGCGTCGCGCAAAAGAAATGTTAAAGGCAAAATATGGGTTTACTGATAAAATGATTAAGACGGCAGCAAATATTTATGATGCTTCGTTACGTATAAGACGAGAATAAATTTATTTTGAGGATTTTGAAATGAAATTACTTTGGAGTTTGTTGGTTTTATTGGCAGTTGTTATCGGAGTAATGTGGTTTGGATATGATATACCTCCACAAGAGGCTTGTAAAAAAATAATCAACATTTTTGCCAGTCCCGTGATTAAAACTGAAGAAACTATAGAAGACGTCGGAGGAGCTGTAGCGCGCTTTTCCGAGGTTATTAAAAACAATTATAATCATCAAGATATGACAGAGCCGGCATCTTATTAAATCTGGTTTGCGGTTTGAAATTTTTAAAAGTTCAAAATGAACTTAGGGAGGGTGTGTGCCTGATTTTAAAATAGAAGATTTGTATCAAGGAATGGTGGCAGGCATTGATGAAGCCGGAAGAGGTCCTTGGGTGGGGCCGGTTGTTGCCGCGGCTGTGATTGTCAAAAATCGCCAACTATCACCAATTTTGCTCAAAGAATTAAATGATTCAAAAAAATTGACGGCTCATAAACGTGAAATATTATATAAGGAACTGTTTTGCGAGCAAGAAAATGGCAAAGTTTTGATTGGGATAGGCGAGGCAAGCAGTCTTGAAATAGATGAGCTGAACATTTTGCAAGCAACATTTTTGGCAATGAGCAGAGCTGTTGCTGCTTTGCCGATGCGTCCGGATATGGCTTTGATTGATGGCAACCGCACTCCAAAAGATTTTATTTGTCCAACCAAGGCAATTGTCAAGGGTGATTCTTTATCTGTATCTATTGCAGCAGCTTCTATTGTGGCTAAGGTTTATCGAGATAAGCAGATGAGTGATTTAGCTCAGCAATACCCTTATTATGGCTTTGAAAAAAATGCCGGATATGGCACCAAGCAACATATTGAAGGAATATCACGGTATGGAATTATTCCACAGCATCGTAAGAGTTATAAGCCGATACGAGATTTTTTGATGAATAATACCGGAGCTCAAAAATAAAACTTGACTTTTGTCTAAAAAAGTGATATTTTCAGCTAAAATGAATTATTAATAAAAAAATAGTATTATGATACAAAAAGCAAAAAGTCTAGCCAAAGAGTGGCATGCAGTGACCAATGTGAATGAAGAAAAAGCTATTCAATATGTGAAAATGCATGGCATTTCTCCAGAACTGCGCAAAATAACGCCAGGAAATAAAATCGGCAAAGTTCGTTGCCGTTTCAGCGAGGAGGGGGTGGTATTTGTGATTGACAAATCCAAATCTTCACAAAAGAAAAGAACACTCAGCCGCAAGCAAGAGCGGCTTGAAAAGACGACGCTGGCAACATATGTTTATATGCTGGCGGTTTAAAATTTAGGCACACTTTACAGTGTGCCTTTTTTTGTTGTTATTTTATAAAGTGTTTTGACGATTATATATCTTTGATATCTTCGATTTTTTCAATTTGAAAATTGCTATTGTAAAAATAGCGTCGCTGAACATATTGACCACTCAAAATCAGGGGCAAGAAATCTTTATCAGCCTCGCGCATTTTATCATAAGGCACGTTGTCGGCGTCTTGCCAGAATACATCAACTTCATCTTCTTTTGCTTTGATTTCTCCTGAAAAAGATGTGCTTTTATATACATAAACAAAAAAATCAACTCCGGGAAATTCTATATATCCGACTTGCTGCGGGTTATGTATGGTAATTCCGGTTTCTTCAAAAGTCTCGCGCTTTACGCATTCGAGCATATCTTCACCGGCTTCTTTCTTTCCTCCTGGAAAGTTAACATATCCCTCATTAATGCCACGGTGATGACGAATCATTAAAAATTTATGGTTGATTGTATCTTCAACAATTGAGAGTGATGCCTGTTTCATGTTAGTTCTCCTGAAAAACAACGATATTATATCTTTTATCTGTAATTCT
>CADBMA010000042.1 GCA_902795665.1 uncultured Rhodospirillales bacterium | reverse complement strand
ATAATGCGTGCTTCGCTGATTTTGTCCGCAGAGGTAAAGAAAACTTTGCCAATATTGGATAATGAGCGAGGAATGCCGTCGCCGTACCCAATTGATACAATGGCAATTTTGCGATTGTCGGCTGCACGATAAGTGACCGAATAACCAACAAACTCTCCACGAGGCAAAGGCGCTACTTTTAAGACCGGAGCACAAACGCTTATGCAAGGCAGCATTTGATTTTCACGATAAGGAGCGGTGTTTATGCCATACATTGCCGCACCAAGGCGCACAATGTCTTTTTGAAAAGATTTGCCCAAAAAAGTGCCGTCTGACGCAGATAATGAAGCCTGATGATTGGGAAAATAGCGTTCTTTCAGCTCATCAAAACGCTGCAATTGATGCTTGTTCATAAAATGGTCTTTTTCATCGCCGCAGGCAAGATGTGACATCACCAAACCAATTTCATTGCGCTCTGAGGCATTTAGGCTCTTAAGCTCTTCTTCTCTGAAACCCAAGCGGTTTAATCCGGTTTCAATTTGAATGGCCGGCTTTATGCCCTCAATTTTGTTGAGTTTCCAAAACTGCCATTGCGGCAATGAGGCAATGACCGGTATTAATTTTGCCTTTTGAAACGAATCTAAACTATCCGCCCCCATGCCCTGCAAAACATAAATATCCGAATTTCCAACCAGCGGGCGAATCTGCTCCCCCTCAATGCCATGCGCCACAAAAAAACAACGGCATCCGGCATCTTGGTATAGTTTTTGGGCAATTTTTAAGGCGCCGAGGCCATAGGCATCATCTTTGACAACAGCCGCCGCCACTGCATGAGGGGCTATTTTTTGCAATAGGTGATAATTTTTAACAATGTTTTTTAAATTTATGTTCAATATCGGTCTTGTCAAAATATTCATAACTGCCTATCATCCTTATATCTTAAATTAATTGAAAGCCAGAAAACAATGAATTTTATCGATTTGCATATTCATTTGCAAGATTATAACCAACAATATGCAACAGATATGGTTAAAAAAGCGCAAAAATGCGGATTGAAAAAAATGCTGTGCAACGGAACCATGCCGCAAGATTGGCCGCTTGTTGCCGATTATGCAAGAAAATATCCGGACTTGATTGTACCGGCTTTTGGTCTGCATCCGTGGAAAGTTGGCGCTGCAGATGAAAATTTTGCTGAACTGTTGCAGGCGTATTTGCAAGATTTTCCATCAGCACCGGTGGGCGAAGTGGGGATTGATGGACTGAAACCCGAGGCAGAACTCCAAAGAAAATATTTTGTTATGCAGTTGGAAATTGCTAAAGAAAAACAACGACCGGCAATAATTCATGCCGTGAAATACGGCTCAATGCTGCCAGAATATCAAAAAATTTTGCCCCCCAAATTTATGTTTCATTCTTTTAACGGCAGATATGAGCAAATGAAAGAAATTTTGCGCTATGGAGGGTATGTATCTCTAGGGGCTTCGATTTTTAAAAACCGCGATGCGGAAAAAATTATCCGCGACATTCCGCTCAATCGAATATTGGCAGAAAGCGACGGTCCATACCAACCTTTGCCCAAAGAAGCAATATCTACACCGCTATTTATTCCGCAGATGATTAAAATGTGGGCAGAAATCAGAAAAACTGACGCCGATGAACTGGCAAAGCAAATTTATGATAATTCTATAAATTTCATTGGCATAAATTAAAACAAATTTAATACTGATGGGTTATATTGGACAGGTATTAAACAAGTTTTACGGTTGAAATGCTATGAAAATGATTAAACCTATCGTTAATATCTCAAAACTCATGGATGCCCATGATGTCTTTGTTTGCGGACTGAACGGAGTGATTTATGACGGAATAAATTTTAAGCCGGAAGCAATTGAAGCTCTGCTGCGACTCCGTAAAAACGGAAAACAAGTTGTTTTATTGAGCAATACCCCTATGCGCTTAGCCGAACTGGCGGATAAAATGTATGCTGCAGAAATTTCGCCGCGCTTGTTCAATAATATTATTACAATGGGTGAAGTGTTGCATTTTCAGCTGCGAGCAAAAAGCGACAAATATGCTGCGCTCGGTAAGGTTTATTATAATCTGGGAGATAATTCTGATAGCGGTGTTTTTGAAAATTTGGGCTATCAAAGTGTTGAAAACCCTACACGTGCCGACTTTTTGTATATTGGACATCCTGCTTCTGCTGAGGGGATATCTCAAGATTGTGTTGATATTTTGGGACATTCGGCCAGTTTGGGAATTCCTATGCTGTGCATCGGCAATGATATATCTGCTTTTTTGGGTGGAGAAATATGCACAGCCGCCGGCGCCTTTGCCGAACAATATGCTATTCTGGGGGGTAAAATTATGACCGTCGGCAAACCAGACAAAACTATGCTTCAATACGCTTTGGAAGATTATAAAGCTGTTGAGCCGCAACGCATTTTGATGATTGGGGATAGTATGCCCGTGGATATTAAGGCCGCCAATAATGTCGGAATTGCCAGCATTTTAGTCAGCAAGGGCATTCATGTTAATTATCTTGGTGAGGGGTATATTCCCGATGTTACCAAAACACGCGAGTTGGCAACATCGTGCGGCGCTTTTCCTGACTATGTAATTTCTAATTTGCGTTGGTAATCAGCTGATTTCTTCAGCCAAAAGCGAGATTTCCAACCACTGATTTTCAGCCTCAGATTTCTGGTTTTCCATTTCTTTGAGCTCATCGGTGAGTGTAAAGAATTTTTCGCGGTCTTTTTGATATAAATCAGCATCAGCAAGCTGTTCCGTGATATTGGCTATTTTTTTCTCAATTTCCTCAATCTGTGAAGGCAAAACCTGCAACAATCTTTGTTGATTGTATGTAAGCTTGCGAGTGTTTATTATTTTGGGCTTCTCAGCTTTGGGGGCTGATTTGTTTTTTGCGAATCCTGATGTTTCTTGGGGTTTTTGTTTTTCAAGCAAATCACTGTAACTGCCAACATGCTCAATGACTGTGCCATCGCCCTTCATATAAAAAATGGAGGTAACCAATTTATCTAAGAAATCACGGTCATGACTGACCAAAATCATTGTACCGTCGTAATCGCTAAGCATTTCTTGCAATAAATCCAAGGTATCCATATCCAAATCGTTGGTAGGCTCGTCAAGCAGCAAAAAATTGGAGGGCTGAGCCAGAACTTTTGCCAGCATTAAGCGATTTTTTTCGCCTCCGGAAAGTGCTGCAACCGGAGATTTTGCTTGATCGGGCGTAAATAAAAAATCTTTCAGATACGCAACTACATGGCGATATGAACCACGCACCCATATATGATCTCCTTCATCGCATAGGGTTTGCCACAAAGTTTTCTGCGGATTGAGAGTGAAACGATTTTGGTCAAAATAAGCTTCTTGTAAATTTTTTCCGATGCGGACGAACCCCGAATCGGGCTCAAGTTTTTTGGTTAACAATTTAATCAGCGTGGTTTTGCCGGCGCCATTCGGGCCAACAATACCAATACGGTTGCCGCGAATAATTTTGGTTGAAAAATCTTTAACAATGCTGCGAGTGTTAAAACTTTTGCTGATGTGTTTAGCCTCAATAACCAATTTGGATTTCCATGCCGTATTTTCGACTTCCATGTTAACAGAGCCGATTTGTTTGATTTGTTCACGGCGTTCTTGGCGCAGTTGTAAAAGGCGGCGCAGGCGTCCTTGATTGCGGCGGCGGCGCGCGGTTACCCCTTTATGCAGCCATTCGGTTTCTTCGGCCAGCTTTTTGTTCAAATTTTTTTGAGCGATAATTTCTTGCTCAATCATCTGGTCTTGCCATTCTTCAAAATGGGCAAAACTCTTGTTGTTGCGGTGCATAATTCCGCGATCAAGCCAAAAAGTGGTGCGTGAAATATTACACAAAAAACGACGGTCATGGCTGATGACGATAACAGCGCCGATATAGGCGGCAATTACTTTTTCTAAAAACTCAATTGTCGGCATATCTAAGTGGTTGGTGGGCTCATCAAGCAGCAAAATATCCGGTTCGGCAACCAAAGCCTTGGCCAATGTTGCCTTGCGCCGCTCTCCTCCTGATGAAAACTCTGGACTTTGATCCGCAGAAATTTCTAACTGATCAATCAGCATCTGCGCTTTGTATTCCAAATTTTCATCTGTATCAGGCAAACCGGAACGGACTACATCGCGCAGAGTTTTATATTCGCTTAAATCTGCATCTTGCGGCATATAACCAATGCTGACTCCGGGCTGGATAAAAATTTCTCCGTCATCTGGTTCTTGAATGCCGGCAATAATCTTCAGCAATGTCGATTTTCCGGAACCATTACGCCCTACCAGGGATATTTTGTCACCGCGATTGACATACAAATCTATTCCGCGAAAAAGCTGATTGGTGCCAAAACGCAGTTTAATGTCTTTTAATGTATATATGGGCGGTTCAAAAGCCGGCATTTTTTCCTCTATTGTTAAATCGCAGAGATTATATCGTGTTTGCCGCAAAAATAAAGATATTTAATAAAAAAGTTTGAACATCGCCGAAAAACGTATATTATAGCAATAAGAAACATTTTTGAGGAATATGATATGATTAAATACATCGCAATGCTTTTTGTTTGTGCAGTCAGCGTATCTACCGCATATGCTGACGATGATTTGTCTTTGATTGATCTTTTTGGTGAAGAAACAAAAAAACAAGATGTCCAAAAATCTGAAAAACAAGAAACTTGGTCTGATGTTGAGTCTGCTAAAAAACAAGCTTTATCTTCTGAAAAAGAAACAGATGATAAAGAAAAAGTAGATGATGAAGGTGTTTTTTCTTTTCTGAATTTTTCATTTTTGCGCAAAGATAAGACCAAAGAACTGGCTCGCAAAAATGATGAACCACAGGAAAGCTACGAAGAACGCATTAATCGCTTGGCAAACGAAGGAGATGTTGATGCCTGCCTGACCCTCGGATATATGTATCTTTATGGCGAAAATGGTCTTGAGCAAGATGCGCAAAAAGCTTTTCAGTATTATTCGATGGCCGCAGAAAAAAATGATAAAATTGCTTTAAATAATCTGGGAAGCCTATATTTTAGCGGAATAGGCGTTAAAAAAGATAAAAAACGAGCAGTTGAATTGTTTGAAAAAGCTGCTCAGCTCGGCAATAATGAAGCGTCCGTCAACTTGGCTTTTGTATATTTGACTTCTGTTAAAAATATTGATGCCAATATGCGAAGCACAATCGTACGTTTGTTCAATCAAGCCGCAGAAGGCGGAAATATTACCGGACAATATATGATGGGCATGATCTATTATAATGGTTATGGTATTGCAAAAAATGATGAGCGGGCTTTTGTTTTGCTGAAAAAAGCCGCCGAACAGTACGATGAAGCACAATATCAGCTCGCACTTCGATATATGAATGCCGAAGGCACTCCGCGTAACTATAAAAATGCCGTTGCAAATCTGGTTAAGGCTGCAAAGCAAGGGCATATTCCTTCAATGGTGTGGCTGGGAGATATCTTATCTGCCGGAACCAGTTATCCTAAAAATGAATATGAGGCTTATATATGGTATAATATTGCATCTGTATATGATGCTCCAAACGTTGCGGAAAAACGTGATATTTTGGAACAAAAGCTCAAAATTGAAGAAGTATTGCAAGCTCAAGAAACAGCTGAGAGTTTTAAATCTAAGCCGACGGCAATAACTGATTATGTACACCGCACCTTCGGTGTAAATTTGGCGGATTATGTATCTGCCCCGCAAAAATAACCCCAAAATTTAACCTATTATTTGTACAGTCTGGGCAACAGCGGAGAATCTGATTTCTTCGCTTTTTGTTTTTTCATCAGGTTGGTCATTAATTTTGACAGTTGAGGTATATCAACTTTACCACTTTGGTCTGAGTACAGCGCACTATCTAACTGTCTGAATTGTTTGCCCAACTCTTCGCTATCTAAAACATGAGCCACATCTTCAAGATTGCGAATCGTTTCATCAGGGTAGATTTGACGCGCCCATAACAATATTTCGTTGCGTATGTTTTTAAGGTTGCCGTCTTGCAAAGCTTTTTTCAGATTGTGTTTTGAGGATGGTTGCAAATCATCTTTTGAAGTCTTCGCAGAAATTTGGGCTGATGATAAATTATTATATCTCAAAATCAGCCAGCTTACCCCTAAACCTGTGGCAAAAGCTAATGCAACAATGGATAAAATAAATTTTAGAGATAAATAGTTTTTACTTTCCGACGTTGTAATGTCTTTGTTTTCAGCTTTCTCCGGTGTGGTGGCAAAATTATCAGTAATTGTCTCAGAAGCCGGTTTTCCGTCAACCATAATTTTAACTGCCGGAAGAATTGCTTTTTCCATTTGATTTGTTGTTATATTGTACCATGGCACAACTATTTCCGGAAGTGTCATTTGTCCGCCGTGTTCAGGAATATATACCACATTAATCGTCATGCTGGAAATTATACCATTATCAACTGCAATGCTGGCATATTCAGGCTTTTCAGGATATTGTTTCAAGCCACTTTGTTCCTTAAAGCGCAGTTTGGGAAGTTGCGTATCGGCAACACCTGCCGCCATAAGTGTAATTTTTCGGTTAACCGCCTCACCGGCTTTGAATGCCGGAATTTTGTCCTGCCAATCAGAATTAATCTCAACCTTTGTAGATGGCAGCCACCAATCACCATTATTAATAGCAGGAATCGGACGAACATCAACCTCTATCGGCTTGGCTGTCAAATTGATGCGCTGCATTGACTGATCCATTCCCATACGTCCAAAAACATCGCTGGCAAAACCACCGAAAACGCTCGAAAAATAACGATTATCAAGTTTATTTTTGTCAATATAATATCCGTTGAATGTCAGTTCCGGGGTTTGAAGTTTTCCGCTTTTTTGCGGAAACATTGCGTATCGTATTTCTATTTTGCGAGTTTCTATGCCATTGTCTATCTCGGAGCTGACAACAGGATTATCAATCTGTTTAATAACCCAATCTGTATTCGCGTTTTCTGGAAATTGGGGCATATTGCCGCGTACTTCTTCGGTGGTTTTCAGAACCAGTGTATAAATCAGTTGCTCTTGCACAAACGGATTGTGTTTGGTTATGCTTCTGCCAATTGAAAATTTTGGAGTATTGCTGCCTGCAACAGTTTCTGCGGCAATTTTAAGTTCTATCGGACGACTGCTGAGATCTTTAAACATAATGGCCGGAATGATAGCTCTGTCCGCTACTTTTGGTGCCATAACCACATTCCATTGATAAGTGTTGCTGACAACTCCGTTAATGCTGCGGTGTTGATAGTCGCGTCCGACTGAATAAATTGTAAAATCTTTGTGTAGCGGAGATAAATCGGGTTCAGAATTTCCTGGATTGCCATCATATTGTAAGGTTAGGACAAACGTTTCTCCTAGGGGCACAGGGTTGCGATTAACCTTAGCTATAAAATTTGCAGCCTGTGCAGAAAAAGCTATCATCATACAAGTCAGAAATATTGCCGCATTTTTAAACATCTTTATTTATCTCCATAACGATTTTTATTATATTCTTTGTAAATAAAGGCTCGTAGCAAACCACCAACATCTTCCGGAATATTGCGATAAGACATTTCGTGGGCTTGGGTTTGCTCATCAAATTCTCCGATATCATCTTTGCTTTGCCCGCCTGAGGCCATTGCATCTCCGCTACTTGGGGTATCAGGTTCCGAACCGGTCGGAACATTTTGCTCTGACTCCGATTGGGATTCGTTCTCATTGTTATCAGAAGCATTTTGCTGTGATTGTCCTGAATTGTTGTCAGCCTGATTTTCAGGGGTATTGCT
>CADBMA010000041.1 GCA_902795665.1 uncultured Rhodospirillales bacterium | reverse complement strand
CGAGAAATTTCCATATACAATCGATTGCCAAAAATTGTCTGCAACTGCAAAATAAAGTCTTCTGCCTCATTAATGCGATTCTCAAGTATCAAACGACCGGCTTGGCCATCGGCACCGGCGGTTAAAACAATCAAACCTTCATTAAACTTAGCCAAATCATCAATAGTAACCTGAGGTTTTTCGGCAGAAGTGGTGAGATCCCCCAAATAGGATTTGTTCATTAACTTAATGATATTAAGATATCCGGTCTGATTTTGAATCAATAATACAATTTTATCTGGTTCGACAATACGCCCCTTAGATTTCAAAATATCATCAGCATCAGGATTGCGCAAATACATTTGCGTACCTAAAATTGGCTTAAGTCCGTTTTGCGGAGCCATTTTTGAAAATGCTTTTGCGCCGAACATTGTGGCTGTATCAGTAACGGCCACAGCCGGAAACCCCATTTCCGCAACCTTTTGGGTAAGCGCCGGCATTTTCATTGCTCCTTCAAGCAATGAATAAGCAGAATGAACACGAAGATGAACGAACTGCGGACTTATCATAACCAAAATATCCGAAAACTACCAAGCAACTCCGCTGATGCAACGTTCTGGATGTTTTTCACAAATTTCTTTATCAGAGTTGATTTCATAAAGACGTTCACGCTTAGGTCCAAAATTTCCGGCCTGACAAGCGGTTATAAGTAACAATAGAGCCAATATCAAATTTTTCATGTCTTTTCCTAAAATTTAAAAACGAATTTAAATGCGCTAAAAACCATAAGTGCCATAAAAACCCGCGCCAGATGACGCAGCCACAAACTACGATTGTATTCTGCCGAACTTCTCCATGTTCCAAGGATTAATGAATAAGAATAAAACAAAAAAAAGCTCAAAGAAGACAGATATGCCAGAGTGAGAATGGTGGTGGAAAATTCAATATTGGAGTGTGGCGAAATAAAATACGTTAAAACTGAATGATGATTTAATTTACGCGCCAGCATTTTACCGAAAATTTTTACCAAAAAAGTAATTACCGGAAGTCCCAAAACTCCGAATTTCCAAAAAGTGTCTATCAAGCTCAATTCACCAGCCAACATTTTTTTTAGCATTGCAATAAATCCTTATTTATCCAACACGAATATAATGCGCTAAATATAGGCTTTGTGCAAGCAGTTTTTGCGTTTTTTCTATATTAAAAATGGCGAACAATTTTTTTATATGGCTTCAGACCAAGTTCTCGATGCACTGCTGCAATTTTTTCTGAAATATCTGACCAATCAGTGTGTTTTGTTATAAAAGCTTCAGCCTCTGCCGGAGACTTTGAAAGTTGTATTACAATTGTTTCTTCCAGAAGTTTATGCAAAACTTGTGGCAATCTTTCAAAATCAATATGCAGCAGTCCGCCATCATCAAAATTTATAGCCTTATTTGTCAGCAGATAGTTAAATTGTATCAAACTTCCCATGCGGTGCGGAAGCATTTGGTGCGGTCGCGCACGCAAAAACAGACTGTCAACAATGTAGCTTACATAAATTTTTTTAAGAGTTTCCTCATCAATAACACCATTTTTAACATACTGTGGCATAAATGTAAGAGAGATGGTGTCGGCCTTATGCTCTTCAATAATATGTTTATAGCTGCCGATTGCGTTTTGATATTCGCTCCCCGGTCCTAAAGAATGCCCGTTTTCATGGCCGATTACAAACAAATGATCAGCCTCTTTATCATAATATTTGTGCAATTCCGGAGATACCAGTTTTTGTAGTATTTTTTGTTGCTTTTCAGCATCTCCGCTCATTCTTACCTGCCGATGATATACATTGCGTCGTCCGCCTCCGGTTTTGACCGCCAGCTTGTCGTTATTCGGAAGGTTCTGTGCGGTGGTGATTCCTCCGCGGCATTGCGCATAATCTCCTTGTAAATCAACAATATCAACATCTACCATTGTTTGTTTTAATGTGTCACCATCAAGAATGGATTGGTGATATTGATTGCAATAAGGCATCATTTTTGCCAACTCCGGAATATGTTTTTTGAACTGCAAGATTAAATCAGTTCCCTTTTGATTGATAATTCCAACGCGGATACCAAGCATATCCTTTGAAACAGCCTCAATATTGTGTTGCTTCAAAAGCCTGACAAGCTCGTTATTATTATAAACAGTCGGAGTTATCTCATCATCATAATTTTCGCGGCTTATGGTAAATTCAAGCGGACAATCTTGTAAAACTGCCCAGTGCTTATCAGCCAGCATATCCATATCAGGATTATTTTGCAATAGAGCCTGTGCTTGCCAACCAAGATATTCTTTAAAAGCATGATCGTCTGTGTAATGAGCAGCAACTTCCAGTTCATTGGCAATTGCTGAAAAAATATCGGCAAAATACTCGGTATAGTCGATGGCGTATAGTTTATTATCACGGCGCCGAACCATTGTTCTGGCACTCAAAATATTTTTAACCTCATCAATTTCATCATTTTGCAGCATAGATATCAAAATGGAATGAAATTCATCTTCGCCTAAATCTTGCGGATAAAAGTTATGCCCTTTTAATAAATGTATGTTTTCAAAAATTTCAATCGGCTGTTCGTCAACACCGTTAAAACCGGCCACCCCGTTAAGAGAGTTAAAAAATTCTAATGCACGCTTTGCATATGAGCTTTGTAAAGCGGCATTCTGCAAGGCTTTTTTTATGCTTAAATTATTAGGGTTGTCTTGCTCCAAAGCCACATCATTCATCATTCTTGCTGCTGCAACAAGATGAGCAAGAGCCTTTTTATTACCATCTGATAATTTTTTATATCCCTCTAGCTCCGGACCGGCCAACTCAATATCAATAGTTTGTTTTTCAAGCATTTCTGCCAATTTTTCTTCACTATAATTAATTTGATGGTTATTGATTTTCATTTTCTTTTATCTCCACGGTTCTAAAGCGATATACGGCAATATCATTTGACCAAAAGCTCGGACTCATTCCTGCTTTTATCTTCAGATTATTCAAAAATTCTTTTTTATCCGGAAATTGTTCCCAAACTGACGGCAAAAACAATCCCTGACGGTTTCCATCACGGATAACAATCCCATCAATGTACGGATTTAGCTGCCGCAGCAAATCATCTTCATTTTTATAATCAATTTTTTCATATCCGGATAGCAAGGATACAGATATTTGTATTGCCGAAAACTCATCAGCGGATAAAGGCGGAAAACGATTGTCTTGCAAAGCTGCACTGCGGGCATTGCTGACAATATCGGCAATAATGGCTTGGCGCGGGTAGAGAGAGCCTATACACCCTCGTAGTTCCCCATTTTTGTGCAAAGTTACAAAAGCCGCACCTTTGTCAAAAAGATGTTCATCATATTCATTGCGGCTTGGACGATAGGTTTGATTGTTAACTGCGGCTGATATAGACTTACGAGCAGCATCAAGCATTTGTTCTCTATATTGTGACGCAAAACTTTTTAAACCCGCGTACTCACGCTCTAACTCTGAAATTTTAACTCCCTTATCACTAAAAGACCAGGCCCCATATCCTACAACACGTTTTTTATCATCGCTGACATCACCGGAGTTGAACAAGGCCAAAATTTCCGGCTTGAGAGATAATTTTTTACTTAAAAGCAACGCTGTATTAATACCGGCAGCACCGCAAGAGTGGTGATAATCAATATCGGCCTGCCTCTCAGATATTTTGTCTGCAGTTGTGCTGTCCATTTCCAAGGCGGTGCCATAGTCATGATAATGAGAAAGATCAGCCGATACAACCAGCAAAACGTCAGACCGCCGCAAATATTTATATAAAATCTCAGCCAACTGTTGTGGATTTATATCTCCATAGACAATAGGAACAATATCAAAATTGCGGAGTGTTTTTTGCAAAAAAGGTAATTGCACTTCTATAGAATGTTCTTTGCGATGTGCATTTTTATTAATTGAAAAACTTGGAGTTTGAGCAAGTTTTTTCACAATCTCAAGATTGACTTTGACTTTTCCAAGCGGAGTTTGAAAAAAATCTGCATCAGACAGTGCGGCTCCATTTATGGCAACATAATGCGACGGTCCAAGCAAAATAACGGTTCTTATCTGCGAGGCATAATCTTGCAAGGGCTGATAGGCCTGAGCGGCTGCAGCTGCAGAGTATCGATAGCCTGCATGTGGAACGATAATAACCCGTGGCATTGATTCGTGTTTTTTGTAGCCGGCAGCCAAATAATGCGTTATTTCTTTTTCCAAATGCAAGGCATCTGCCGGATAAAACAATCCAGCTACTGCAGGACTGCGATACTGTTCCATCGGATCTCCTTCTAATGTATAATGATATGTCAAAGCATGATTAGATGATACTTTGTTTAAGAAGTAAATGCAGTTGATAAAAATTAGCAAAACTGCAACACAAAATATTACAATCCAGCGCCTAAGTTTGTGTGCACTTTCATCTTCATTTTTTTGTTTCATTGTTTTTCCTTTGGTGTATTTTCATTTAAGATAAAGCAATCTGCCAAAAATACAAGCAAAACAAATAAAATGTTCATTTTCTGGAAGAAAGATATTTTTCCAGTGCTTCCAAAGTTTTTGACGGAGAATCCTTAAATATCAATGGTTCTCCGCAAACAATACAAGCCGTTTCTGAAGGATTATACAAACAAAACGGTGTTGAAAAGTTTTCTGCATAACGGGCAGTATCATCAATTTGGATACTTATATCATGAATGCGGCAATATTCAGCTTTAGCTTTATCCCACAATTTATCAGATACTCGAAATTTTCCGTTTCGTGAATATTTTACCAGCCCGCGCTTATCAAAATAATCAAGCAAAGAAAAAATAGTTGTATAACCAATTTGGTATTCGTCTAAAAACTTTTTTTCCTCGGCAGACGGACCTCCTGATATGATATATATTTCATGCCCTTTTTCGATTGCCAATTTTGTAAAATCACGAAAAAAAATCGGATTATCGGTAATAACACCATGAAAATCAATACCAATGCGCAAATTAGAAACCATCATTATCCTCTTGACCAAAAACTGAAGCGACAGCTTCTTTTAACGAGTTGGGACTGAGAGCAGATAGAGGATTAAGATTAACCTCAGGGGTAGATGCTGTTCCGGAGATAGAATAATTTGCCGCAAATACTGTTCCGTCTTTTCCAACCAACAAATTGCCAAGCACAGGAATTTTTCCTATAAGTGTATTTAGACCATAAGCCGGAGCAATCATTCCATTAATGCTTATATCCTCATTATCCATGTTATAGGCACCATTAAAAGTAATTCCCAAAACATTGCCATAAGTTCGAGCTTTGTTAACATATAAGATGTCATTTTTATATTTAAACGGGGCATCAAAATATGAAAAAGTCATGCCTTCTCCACGCAGCAAATCTACCATTCCCGTAAAAGAGGCCACAGTTAAAAGTTTGGCCAGAACCGGAGTGTTATGTAAACTAAAGTCGCGTATCTTGGCGTGCCCGATAAGCATTTTATCAGCTCCTCGCTTTGCCTCAATTTGCAAATTGCCGCCATGCATATCTTCATAAATACGCAAAAAGCGCAAAGTATTTCCGGCCGCATTACTGTTAATAGTCAGATAATATTCTTTGTTGGGTTTAGGTACATAATCAACCTTTAGCGTCATTTCTTTATCAAAATCATAATTTCCGATAAGATGCAGCTCATGAATACCAACCCCATTCAAAAGATTTGCCGTTCCGGCAAAATTGGTAACCGCTACTTCCTGATTGCTCCACAGGCTGTTAACTGCAATATTTATATCCATATCAGGTACATTTTCCCAGCTTGCCGATGAAAGGGTGCTTTTGTTTTCGGATGTTGAATTTTCAAAAATTCCTGATAAATCATAGCTGTTTCCGGAAATATTTATGGTATATTTTGGTTTTTTACCATATGCAAAATCAATTTTAGCATTAGCTCGAATTTTAGGCGCAACCATCTTAGTTATATTAATTTGTTGTGGCCGATTCTGCTTGTCAAAAACAGCATTTCCAACCAGTTCAAACTCAGATTTATTGAGAGATAAATTAGGAATAGAACTCAAAAGACCATCTTTGACAATTAATGAAGTCTTTAAATTTCCATTTTCATTACGCGGTTTTATAAGACCCAAAAAACCAAAATTTAAAGCCATATTCCGCAAATTGGCGCTAATATCAATATTATATCCTGATTTTATAGGGTTTATACTTGCATCAATGGCTGCAAAACCATCTATGTACGGCTTGTCCAGAATATCAAACGCAACTCCGAACTTTTTTAACAAATTGCTATCAGCATTAAATTTTATTCTGTAATTGCTGCTCTCTTTTGCAGATGGATAAAATCGCTCGTTCCATACAATATTCAGCGGAGTTCCATCAAAAATTACATCACCATCAAGCTTAAGACCGGAGTTATCAACATATAGAGAAAGATTATCCGCAGTAACGTTTTTCTCATTAAAAATATTAGGTATATCGATATCATATAGCTTGGATTTTACTTTTACTTTTACATCATCGTATCCTAAATCTTTTTTCAGTTCAAAATCAAGCTGCAGTTCAGTATCTGCCGATCCGTTTATAACAAAGGATTTTAGCCCCATTTCTGAGGTAAAATTCAGCGGCGGATGATCAATCAATTTCAATGCGTCGCTAATAGAAGAATTAGCCAGAAGTTTTATCATTATATAATTGTTATATTTATCCAAATCATAAATTTTAACCACTCCGGAATCTAACAAAATACCATCAGATTTTGCCTTATCCAAAATAATTTCAATGCTGTTTGATGTAACACGAAAATCTCCATAAACATTGGTGACCATTGGCATGGTTTCAATATAACGAACATTCGAGTCTTCAATATACGCGCTACCGCTCAAGTTCTTAAAACCAAACTCTTTAGTTTTAGCATTATAAGCAAAATCAAATTCAAAATGTCCATTTTTAGCATCTCCGCCAAACAGACCATCTTTGCACCACTGCCAAGCCTCGGTTGCAATATAGCGTGGCCAGTATATATATAGGTCGTTGAGTTTAAATGCCTCAATATCTGCAATAAGTTTTAGTTTTAGCTCTTGCATCGAAGATTTCATAATAAAACTTTCCAATCCTGATGCCTGAAAACCCAAGTTTACTTTTTGCCCTCCCAAGTTTAGGGCTGCATTTTTAATTTCAATATTATCGAGACCGCCGTTAATTTTTCCATCCAGCACAAAAGAAGAAATATCATATTTAGATTGCTGATTATCTGCCTCAAAAACAATGCTTCCTTGACCGCCCTCAAATTGAAAATCAATTTCTCCGATAGCTTTTTCTACCGCATCAATAAGGTCATCACGGTTTTTGAGAAATTGATTAAAGTCAATTACGGTCGAAGCACTTCCGCTTACCGGAATATTTATTTGATAAAGATTATTTTTAGTTTGGCTGTCAACATAATTATTAATTATTTCCGATGGTACCAAATCACCAAAATAGGCCCGCACTCTCAAGGCGTTGTTCCGTGCATTATAATCTCCATCAATTCCAACCGATACAACCGTATCTTCCAAATTTAGCAATGCCTCGGTATCAACCGAAATATCACTAAAACCGCGATTAAACTTGAAATTAAGGTCAGCCAATACCCATTTGCGCCCCAAATCAACTTCGTGAAACTCTGCCTCTCCCCCAACAATCGCAATATTGTTGATATAACTTTCCGGATAAGTTTTATCATCGGAATTAAAACGTTCCAGAAAATCCTCAAATTGAGTCACATAATAGTCAATTTTTTTCTCAGTAATTTCTGAGGCTTTATCTTGTTCTTTCAAGCCATAAGTTGTAAAAATATAAACTGACGGATTTTCCATTTCAATGGAAGATGGGGCAATAACTCCGTGCAATAGAGCTTTTATACTGAATGACACAGAGGTGCGTGGCGCCGCGATACGCAACGTTTCGTCACGACGCTTATATACAACATTATTAGCGATAATCTTAATGGGTTTTATTGATTGCACCAGCTCAATATTAACGCTTTCAACCGAAATTTCCGCTTCATCCGAATCAGGGTTTAGGGCCGCAATTATATAAGGTTTCAGTGCCGGTACTGATATGGGGCCTCTATAAAGTTGCCATAAAAACAACAGCACCACAACCAGCAGCAACAGCAGGGTATAATCAAAAATCTTACGGGCAAAATAGAGCCTGTTAGAAACTTTTTTCATTTATTTAGATACCTTATCAGCCAAAGCCGCTTCCAAAAACAAATCAATATCACCGTCAAGAACGGACTTTGTGTCAGATGTTTCGGTTTCTGTACGCAAATCCTTAACCATTTTATATGGTTGCAAAACATAAGAACGAATTTGATATCCCCAACCATTATCGCCCTGAGCGTCCCATTGTCCTTTTTCTGCCTCCTCGCGTTTTTTAATCTCTATTTCATATAAACGAGCGCGCAACATTTTCCAAGCTGCTTCGCGATTTTGAAATTGAGAACGTTGGTTTTGACACTGCACAACAATTCCGGTTGGAATATGGGTAATGCGTACGGCAGAATCGGTTTTATTAATATGTTGCCCACCGGCTCCAGATGCGCGATAAGTGTCAATGCGGCAGTCAGATTCATTAATCTCAATATTTATAGTATCATCAATATCGGGATAGACATTAACAGAAGCAAAACTGGTATGGCGACGGGCATTGCTATCAAACGGAGAAATACGCACCAAACGATGCACTCCGCTTTCAGATTTTAGCCATCCATAAGCATGATTTCCGATAATTTTAATGGTTGCAGATTTAATGCCGGCAACATCGCCTTCCGCTTCTTCAATATATTCCACTTTATAATTGTGAGCCTCTGCCCAACGGGCATACATACGCAGCAACATTTCCGCCCAATCCTGAGCCTCGGTTCCTCCGCTTCCGGAATGTACTTCCAAAAATGCGTTATTTATATCGGCTTCACCGCACAGCAATGCCTCAAGCTCAAGTCGTCTGGACTTGCTTTTCAATTCAAGTAGTTGAGCAACAATTTCATCAATAACTTCTTGGTTTTCTTCGGCTTCTGCCATTTCACACAACTCAATCAAATCGGCGCACGATTTGCTCAGATCGTTAATGGCAGCCACATCTGCTTCCAGTTTGTTTTTTTCGCCCAATAATTTTTGTGCTTTTCCGGCATCATTCCAAAGATTGGGGTCAGCTGTCAAATTTTCGAGTTCATCAAGCCGAATAATTGCGTTATCATAGTCAAAGAGACCTCCTCAGCAGTTCAATTGACTGCTTAATTTCTTCGCTTAAATTATATACTTCTGCCTGCATATATTCCTCTGTTTCTTAATATTGGCTGCCCAATTGAAAATTTTCTTCTTCCATTGCAGCATCAAAATTTTTATAATTTCCGTCAGGTTGCAAATTGTCATTGTCCTCATCATTGCCGCCGATAACACGCTGTGACGCATTAGCAAAATCAAATTCTGGCTTTAGGGCTTCGGTTATGACAATTTTATCACTTGGTTGTGCCGGCTTTCCTGTTTCATAATTAATTCGCACCAATTTTATGCCGGCCGGAATACGAAATGCGGTATCCGGCTGCCCTTTTAGCGCTTCTTCCATAAATCTATAAAAAATAGGCAAAGCAACACTGGCTCCGGTTTCAAAACGTCCTAGTGAGCGTGGCTCATCAAAACCGACATATGTTCCTACCACCAAATCCGGAGAAAAGCCGATAAACCAACCTTCTTTATTATCGTTTGTGGTACCGGTTTTTCCTGCAAGATGACGCCTCAAAGCAGATAACTTTGCGCCGGTGCCGCGAACGGCAACACCTTCTAAAATTGAGGTCATTTGATATGCGGATAAACTGTCCACTATTTGTTCCCTTGTATCCGGAAGCTGCGGAATATTTTGCTCTGTCCATTTGTCGTAGTTGCAATCAGAGCATTTTCTTGTATCATGCTTCAAAATAGTGCGCCCATAACGGTCTTGAATTTGTTCAATAAAATAGGATTCAATTTTCTTGCCGCCGTTAACAATCATAGCATAAGCCGTAGTCAAATCAATAAGTCTGGTTTCACCGGCACCGAGCGACATTGAAAGCAATTCAGGCAGTTTTTTATTGATATTCATTTTAGCTGTAAATGCCGAAATTTTACTCATGCCGACATCTTGAGCCAAGCGCACTGTCATAAGATTGCGTGATTTTTCAATTCCAGCACGTAAAGTCATAAGGCCATAGAACTTTTTGGAATAGTTTTCAGGCTTCCATTTCGGCAGCCCTGGGCCTTGATCAAGAACAAAAGGAGCATCAAGTATAAGATCAGTCGGAGAATAACCATTTTCAAGAGCGGCCAAATAAACAAACGGTTTAAATGTCGATCCTGTTTGACGTTTGGCCTGAGT
This sequence comes from uncultured Rhodospirillales bacterium, assembly GCA_902795665.1. Classification (GTDB taxonomy): domain Bacteria; phylum Pseudomonadota; class Alphaproteobacteria; order RF32; family CAG-239; genus JAFUYI01. The sequence goes on along the minus strand of CADBMA010000041.1, from coordinate 7,162 downwards.
TGCCCGATTAAACTGAGAACGAGCAAAAGAATAACCGCCAACAACGGCTAACACTTTTCCAGTGTGCGGATCAATTGCAATCAATCCGCCGTCAACATCAGGAACTTGGCGCAAATAATAAGTATTGTTGGGGAGCTTTTGTTTTTTAATTTTTTCTTGGCTCACGGGTTCAACAACAATTACATCGCCTTTTTTTAATACCTCATTTGCCGATTTTGGTGCATCTCCAACATATTGGTCAGCAAGATTTTTGCGCGCCCATGACAGCAAAGATAAAGGAATTACGCCTTTTCCTTCCGGAAAGATTTTAATTTCTGCCATATTTGCCTTAACATCTGTCACCAGAGCTTTTTGCCATGCTGGGTTGAGCCCCTCAGGAAGCTGAATCTTTTCAAAGGCTTCGGCGTCGTCAATATCAATATTTTCCAAAGCTCCACGCCACCCGTGACGAATGTCATAATTTTCAATTTCTTCACGGAAAACTTTGGTGGCAATATCTTGCAGATGCGGGTTTAATGTTGTGCGAATATTCAGCCCGCCTTCGTTCAAATCATCTGCGCCAAATCGGTTTTGAACTTCGCGTCGAACTTCTTCGCTAAAATATTCAGAATTTGGCAAATATCCTTTTCTGCGTTCCACAACCTTCAATGGGGCGGATTGAGCTTCAGCGGCAGTAACTTCATCAATATATCCGTCTTCTTGCATTCTGCCAATTACCCAATTGCGGCGGGCAACTGCAGCATCATATTTTTTTATGGGGTTATAATTGTTCGGTCCCTTAGGGAGCGCTGCCAAATAAGCAATTTCTTCAATTTTCAGTTCATCAAGAGGTTTTCCGAAATAATTCAATGCGGCGGCAGCCACACCATAAGAACGGTTGCCTAAATATATTTCATTTAAATACAGTTCTAAGATATGTTCTTTAGTGAATGCTTTTTCAATACGTCTTGATATAATTGCCTCTTTCAGTTTACGGATATAAGAAACCTCAGAAGACAATAAAAAGTTCTTTGCAACTTGCTGAGTTATGGTGGAGGCGCCGGCAGGTCTTTTACCTTTTCCAAAGTTTTTCAGATTTCCCAAAATTGCGCGCACAATCCCCACATAATCTATTCCGGAGTGACTGTAAAACTTTTTATCCTCCGCGGCAATGAAAGCATTTTTCACCAGATCAGGGATTTTATCAATTGGCATGAATAGTCTTTGCTCAGTAGCATATTCCATCAACAGCTGTCCATCACCGGCAAACAGACGAGTTGTAACCGGAGGTTCATAATTTTCAAGCTGATGATAATCCGGCAAATCGCGGCTGATTTGTAAAAATACAACCATAAGAAGCAAAATGCCTACAACCGCGAAAAAAAAGCAGGTGCTGAGCAATGATGACAAAGTTTTAAACATTTTTTTATCCGTAGAATTCTTTTTTTAAGGGTAAAACTAGCAGTTTTTACACTTCTATACAAGTTTTTTTTCGACTTTAGAACAAAGATTTATGTTTCATATCCTCAAAATAGCGATTAATCGCCTTTACGGTTGCGGTTGCAATCTTGCGGCGATAGCTTTCTTGACGCAAAAGTCGTTCTTCGTCTTTATTGGAAAGATATCCCATTTCAAGCAAAACTGAAGGAACATCAGGGGCTTTGAGCACTGCAAATCCTGCAAAACGATGTGTGTCGCTTATTAATCGCACAGATTTGCGCATCTCAAGTTCAATGCAGCGAGCAAGTTCAGAGGAGCGGTTGCGGGTTTCTCGTTGCGCCAAACTTATCAACACATCATTTACTTCTTTAGATTGTTCAAACATATTAACACCGGCAATTATGTCCACTTTATTTTCGCGTTCTGCCAAAGCTGCAGCTTCTTTATCTGATGCTGTTTCAGATAAGGTATAGACCGACAGTCCTTTAGCATTGCGATTCTTTGCACTGTCGGCGTGTATGGACATAAACAAGTCGGCATTGTGTTGACGAGCTATTTTTACGCGTTGCCGCAAAGGAATGAAAATATCAGTGCTGCGTGTCAAAAACACGATATACTTTCCTTCTTTATCAAGTTGGCGTTTCAGCTCTTTAGCGGTTGCTAAAGTTATATTTTTTTCATATACGCCAGAGTATCCGATAGCCCCTGGATCATGTCCGCCATGTCCGGCATCAATGACGATAATCTTTTTAGTGTTATTGTTGGTTTTTCCTTTTGTGTCGGTTGATGTGGTTTTTGCCTTTTTTGAGCGTGAAAAATTGCTAAAAGCGTGAGATTGCCCAACTTTTCCAGAAAAATCACGTTCATTTGCGGTAACAATGTCAATAGCCAATCGCCATTTGAAAGTTGACTGAGGCGCCAGCATAAAAACTTTTTTAATGATTGCCGGACGCTGCAAATCAAAAACGATGCGATTTTTAGAGCTGCTAATCTTGCCGATGCGTACCTGTCCTATAAGATGATTTCGATCTTTGATTTTTTCTAGTGATCTGGCAACATTTATGTTTTCTGTATCAATAACCAAACGTTTAGGACCATCAAGCAAAAAAACATTATAATCAAATTCTTCAGAGGCATCAAAAACCACACGGATATTGTTGCTTCCCTCTCCAATACGCAAATTGGTAATTTCCCCTGAAATAGCTTCAAAGGTCCAAAAACAGCACAACAGAACCAAAAGTCCAAGTTTGCCGAATATTAAGCTCAATTTATTCATGTTCTAAAATTTCAAATATTATTATCATTATAAACACTTACTTATTACTAATCAGTTAAAAACCAAAATGATGTATAAAAAGTAAAAAGCTGTTGTAATTTTAAAAAGCTTACTATATCTTGAAGCATATTAAATTTGTTTTGACGGGCTTTTGCGCCTCAAGGAAAAAAAAGAAGAGATAAGCGCGCAAAAAGTTGGTCGCCGCCGGTTATCATAGCGAAACCGAGCTTGCAGGTTTAATAGAACGGGTTTACCGAGAGATTTTTGATTTGAACAATAAATAATTAAGCAATAACCAAATTGTTCAAGTATAAAATGGAATTTTAGTTAAAACACCGATAGTGTATGTTGCGTTTTTACATACATTTAGCAAAGGTTCTTTTTAATTCTGTATCTCTCTGTATGTGTTTATATGCGCCGCTGGCGCCAGTTACGGAGTTTATTATATTATGACAAAAAGAATGTTGATTGATGATACCCAACCTGAAGAAACCAGAGTGGTTATCGTGGACGGAAATAAAGTTGAAGATGTTGAGTTCGAGTCAACTTTTCGCCGTCAAATTAAAGGAAATGTCTATCTGGCCAAAGTTATGAGAATTGAGCCGTCGCTGCAAGCAGCTTTTGTTGATTATGGCGGCAATCGCCATGGTTTTTTGGCATTTAGTGAAATTCATCCTGACTATTATCATATCACAGAAGAAAAAATGGCTGAATATGAAAAAGAAGTCGACGAAATTATTGAAAACAAAAAACAGATGATAAAAGAGCGCGAAGCTGAAAGAGCTCGTATCCGCGAAGAAAAGGCTCTAAAACGCGCTCAACGCCTTGAGGAAGAAGCTCGCGCGGCGGCAGAGGCGGCATTATCTACCGAAGAAACTGCCTTAAACGAGGCGCAACCTGAAGCATCCGCTGAAGCAATAAATGTGTCTGAAGATAATATTGAACAACCAGCAGCTTCAGAATATACAACTGATACAACCCCAGCTCCTGCTTCTGAAACACCGCGCCCCCGCCGTCGCGGTCGTCGCCCAAAATCTGTAATCGCTGCCCAAGAGCAGAGCGTAGCAACAAATTCTGAAAATGAAGAAAAATCAATAGATGCACCTTCAGAAGAAAAAAATACCGAAAAACCCAAACGCGGACGCCGTCGCAAAGAAAAAACTCTCGCCGATGACGAAGGTATTGCCGATGAAAAAATTGTTCAGGCCTCTTGTGCAGAGCAATCTGAAATGTGTGAAGAAACCGGAGAAATGGCATCTGGCGATGAAGACGTATCTGTTGATGACGATGATGACGGTGATGGTGAATACGACTATGAAGCGCAGAAAAAATTAATGCTTATGCGTAAAATGTTTCATAGCAACAGTATTCAAGATGTCATCAAAGAAGGGCAAGTGCTATTGGTTCAAGTGGTTAAAGAAGAACGCGGCAATAAAGGTGCAGCGCTTACAACCTATCTGTCGCTTGCCGGTCGTTATTGCGTGTTGATGCCCAATCGTATTAAAAGCGGAGGAGTTTCACGCAAAATTACCAATTCTCAGGATCGTCGCCGCCTAAAAACCGTTATTAAAGAATTGCCAATGTCTCAAGATATGTCTTTGATTGTCCGCACCGCCGGAGAAGAAAAGACCAAGGCCGACATTACCCGCGATTATAACTATCTGATTCGCTGTTGGAATCAAATTCGCATCGATTCTCTGAAAAATCAGGCTCCGGCACTTATTTATGAAGAAGGCAATCTTATAAAAAGAGCTTTGCGCGATATGTTCACAAAAGAAATTGCCGAAATTATTGTCGATGGCGATGAGGCATATAAAACAGCGCGGAACTTTATGCGTATTTTATCACCACATAATATGAAAAAGTTAAAATCTTGCAAAGCTAATGATATTCCACTGTTTCAGCGCTTTCAAGTTGAAAGCCAGCTAGACAAGCTGCATGACCCCAATGTTCCTTTGGCGTCTGGAGGTTATTTGGTGATAAATCCTACCGAAGCTCTGGTTTCTATTGATGTTAATTCCGGTCGTGCTACCAAGGAGCGCGATTTGGAAGAGACTGCTTTGAAAACCAATTTAGAGGCCGCTGATGAAATAGCGAAGCAGCTACGCATACGCAATTTAGCCGGTTTGGTTGTGATTGATTTTATTGATATGGATGAGCCTAAAAACAACCAAGCTATTGAAAAGCGCATGAAAGAAGCAATGAAAAATGACCGCGCCCGTGTGCAAATAAGCAAAATGAGCTGCTTTGGTCTTTTGGAAATTTCACGCCAAAGAATGCACTCTTCTTTCTGGGAGAGCAACTATCAAACTTGTCCGTTCTGCCATGGACACGGCATAATTCGAACTGTCGAGTCTGGAGCAATGTCGATTCTTCGTGTGATTGAAGAAGAGGGTACCAAAAACCGCTCATCTAGCGTAAATGTCTTTGTCCCAAGCGATTACGCCATTTACCTGCTTAATCAGAAACGTCAGGTTTTATATGACATAGAACAACGTTATAAAATGACAGTTATAATTTGCGCGGACAATAATATTAAAAATATTGCCGAATATCGCATGGAAAGAGTTAAATCTCCTAAAATTGAACAACCAGCAAAGCCTTCTGTTGTACAAAGTTATGCCCAATCTCCGGATGAAGAATATAACGAAACCGCAGATGAAGTTGCTGCCGATAACACGGAAAATGCATCACCACGCCGCCGCGAACGTTTTGTCCGCCGCAACCGTTTTGACCGCCGCCGTTCTCGTCGTGATTATAGCAATACAGAAATTCCGGCCGCGATAGCTGAAGCGGCAGATGCTCCAACCTCCGAAACTTTTGCTTCTGACGGTGAAACAAAATCAGAAAAGAAGAAAGTGTCATGGTGGAAAAAGCTTATCAACGGATAGTCGCATTTTTGCTGGCATTTGCGGTTTTTGTGACCGCAATGCCGGCTTATGCAATATCATTAATTTCTGACGCTGAAACGGAGATTTTTCTGCATCGCACATTGATTCCAATATTTGAGGCCGCCGGTGTTACATTTAATCCGCGGCACATTTATATTGTTAACGACAAGTCGCTCAATGCTTTTGTTGCTGATGGCAATAATATGTTTGTTACGGTCGGAACTCTTATGGCTGCCGATAGTCAGAACGAGGTCAGCGGAGTTCTTGCGCACGAAACCGGACATATTGCCGGTGGGCATATACTACGGCACAAAATTCAGGCTCGTGAAATACAAAGAATAAGCTTGCTGTCCATGCTTTTGGGTGGGGCTGCCGGAATTGCTGCCGGACGTCCTGATGTTAGTATTGCTGCAATTTTGGGTTCACAAGGCTCAGCAATGGGCAGTTTGCTTGCTTATCAGGTTAGTGAAGAGCGCAGTGCAGATGAAGCTGCCGTGAAATTATTAGCTAAAATCAACCAATCACCGTCCGGAATGCTGTCGTTTATGAAAAAAATTCAAAAACAAAACACAATTCAAGGAATTGAAGAAAATAGTTATTTCCGTACACACCCTGTAACCTCGGAGCGTATAACCTTTTTAGAAAAGGCGGTTCGCGAGTCAAAATCATCTACTAAAGGAAAACAAGAAGAACAGTTTAAGCGTATAAAAGCTAAATTATACGCCTTTATTGAGGATCCCAAAAATACGCTGATTAAATATCCGGAAAACGATGATTCGGTTGCTGCTCGTTATGCACGAACGATTGCTTATTTTAAAAAGTCTGATATGCCTAAAGCTTTATCATTAATTGATGGGCTGATTGCCGATGAGTCTGCAAATCCTTATTTCTGGGAGCTTAAAGGACAAATGCTGCTCGAAACCGGTCAGGTTGGTGCAGCCGCAGATATTTATAGACAAGCCCTAAAGCTACAGCCTGATTCTTCTTTGTTTAAGCTCAATCTGGCTCAGGCAATGCTTGAAAACTCACCCAGCAGAGCAGAACAACAACAGATTGTTGATTTGTTAAATCAAGTTTTAATATACAACCCTGACAGCTCGGCGTGGCTATTGCTTGCGCGGGCCTATGGCTTGCAAGAAAATGCTGCCGGATATAACTATGCTGCCGCCGAATATAGCTTGCGCATAGGCGATGTAAAACTGGCCGAACAGCAAGCTAAGCAAGCTGTAAAATCAAATCCTGGTGCCGTTTTGCGTCTCAAGCTAGATGATCTTTTGCTGCGCATTAAAGATTATCAAAAAGACCATAAATATAACTACAAATAGCATAATTTTCATCTGTAATGTTTTGCAATTACAAATATTAAAAAAACTGTTGACTCTTAAAGGCTTTGCTCTTATTATGCGCTCAATTCTTATGAGTTCTTTTGGCTCAAAGATGTTGAAAAATAAGAGTTTTTCCCATGTTTTGGTGATTCGTTGCCGAAGCCATGGTTTTTTATGTTTTAATAATAATAAGGAAATTTGTGATGCCTACAATTAGTCAGTTAATTCGTAAATCACGAACACCTAAAGTG
>CADBMA010000040.1 GCA_902795665.1 uncultured Rhodospirillales bacterium | reverse complement strand
TATTTTTCACGCACCGGTGAGCAATATAGCGTTGGCAACATCAGCAAAGGCAATACCGCAATTGTTGCAGAGATGATTGCCGAGCAAACCGGAGGCGATTTGTTTGAAATAAAATTACAAAACGACAATTATCCGGCAGGATATAAGGCGCTTACAGAAGTAGCGCTTGTTGAAAAAAATTCCAATGCTCGCCCCGAAATTATTGGAGATGTTAATAATTTTGCCGAATATGATACAATTTTTATCGGTTGCCCCAATTGGTGGGCCGATATGCCGATGGCTGTCTATACTTTTATTGAAAAACATGACTGGAACGGCAAAACCGTTATCCCATTCGTAACCCACGAGGGCAGCGGTTTGTCAAGCATTCCTAACAAAATAAAAACTGCTACCGGAGCCAAAGTCTTAGACGGAATTGCAATTTATGGCCACGAAGCGCAAAACAGTCGCGATTCTGCAAAAAACAAGGTTGTAAACTGGTTGCAAAAAATTGGTTTTTAATAAGGATAAATAAAATGAAAGTACTCTTGTTAAACGGTTCACCGCACAAAAACGGTTGTACATATACCGCCTTGAATGAAATTGCCCAAACGCTAAAGGAAGAAGGTGTCGATTCGGAAATTTATCATATTGGCTTAAAACCGATTGCAGGATGTATGGGGTGCCAATCTTGTGTCAACCTTGGGCATTGTGTTATTGATGACAAAGTGAATGAATTTGTTGAACTGGCCAAGGATTTTGACGGTTTTATTTTTGGTTCGCCGGTTCATTATGCTTCAGCAAGCGGCGCTATAACCTCATTTCTTGATCGTGCGTTTTATTCCGCCTTTTTATCAGGAAAGGGAGATATTTTCAGACATAAGCCCGGAGCCGCTGTTGCCAGCGCCCGCCGCTCAGGCACAACCGCAACACTGGATCAGCTGAACAAATATTTTACTATCTCCGAAATGCCGGTTATTTCCGGACGATATTGGAATATGGTGCATGGACATACACCCGATGAAGTCAAACAAGATTTTGAAGGTCTGCAAAATATGCGCGTACTTGCCCGTAATATGGCTTGGCATCTAAAATGCCGCAAAGCTGCAGAACAATCCGGTATACCAATGCCCAAACAAGAAGAAATCGTATTTACTAACTTTATAAGATAGACAGCATAAAAAAACAATAGGTTAGCAAAATGAGTATATGGATATTTATCATGTGGACAGCGCTGAGTTTAACCGGCGCAGCATTAGTATATGTCAGCAATCGTATTTGTAAGTTTGAGTGCATTCGGCGCTTGACCAAAGATTCTGAAAAGCGCAAGGCAGCAATCGGCGGCGGTATAGTATTTGGTGGCTTTGTGATTATCGGATTGCTGATAAATTTTATGAACGCCATTGTTTGTATTATATACTTTGCTTTGTCATGGATAATTTGCGATAGCATAGCCTACGTTTGGCAAAAAATCAGCGGGCATAAATTCAAACATTACTACGCCGGCGGAGCTGCTTTGCTTCTTGCCTTGTCGGCACTGACCGTTGGGTGGTACTGCAATCATCATGTGTGGTCTACGGAATATAATCTGTCTACCGATAAAGATATCAATGACTTAAAAATCGTGATGTTTGCGGATTCGCATATCGGCACCACATTCAATGCAGATGGATTTGCCGAACATATTGCTGCAATGCAGTCCGAAAATCCTGATATTGTCGTTATTGCAGGCGATTTTGTTGATGACGGTACCACGCGCCAAGATATGATAGAAGCCTGCCGAATTCTGGGAAAAATGCAAACCACATACGGCGTATATTTTGTATTTGGTAACCATGACAGCGGATACTATGGTCCTCAGTACCGCGGTTTTAGCGGCGCTGATCTGGTTGCCGAACTTAAAAAAAACGGAATTAAAGTTCTGCACGACACATCCGCAAACATTGCAAATAACATATATATCATTGGACGCCGCGATTTTTCAGTTGAAAAAGAGCAGGGCGGACGCCGCAAGTCTATGGCTGATTTTGTAAAAGATTTTGATGAAAAACACTATCTGATTGTTGCCGACCATCAACCTGCAGATTTTAAAAATCAAGCGTCTGCCAAAGTCGATCTTGTGCTTTCCGGACATACCCACGGAGGGCAGCTGTGGCCGTTTAATCAAGTCGGCAAGTGGATTGGTGCTAATGATCGTGTATATGGCCACGAAAAACGTAATGTTACCGATTTTATTGTAACTTCAGGTTTATCAGATTGGTCAATAAAATTCAAGACCGGCACAAAGTCTGAATATGTCGTTGTAAACCTCAATCCAAAGACAAAAAAACTCCCCGATTAAGGGGAGTTTTTTGTAATGCTGATAAATTATTTTACAAGTTTTGTAATTTCATCAGTAATATCTTTACCGCCATAAATAGTCAGGCTCTTTGCTATCACTAATTTATAGCCTTTTTTCTTGGCATATTCAGTAATAGTGGCAGTAATGTTATCATCAATGCTCTTCAATTCTTCGCTGTAGCGTTGAGCAACTTCTTGTCTTTTTTGGTTGAACTCTTCGCTATATTTTCTCATAAGATCTTCTTTTTTGTTCTTATCTTTTTCTTTTTCAACTTTGGTCTGAGCCTCTTGCAACCACTGATTCAATTCTTGGGCCTGTGCAGTTTGTTCTTCCCTCAAAGCTTTTACTTGCTCAGAGTGGTTAACAACAGCGGCAACGTCAACAATTGCAATATCATTACCGCATTTGAAAATGCAAATACCGACAACCAGCAAAAATGCTATTACTGCAGATAATAACATATAAGATTTTTTCATTTTGTTTTCCTTTCTTTTTCTACGTTTTTCGGGGATATCCGAAACCAAATCTCTATAATAGTATAATAATTTTTGATAAAATCAAGCCTGTAATATTTTTTTTATTAGTTAATTTTTTATATTTTTTAACTCTAGCGAAGTTTTATAGATTTTTTGTAGCATAATATCGGAACTATACCAAACAGTAAAACACGAGTCTTATATTCATTGCTATGTATTGATACCAGAGGAATTCCAAATATCGAAATCATAGTCCTGTCGTTACTAGAGTCTGTGCTGAAAAGCGGAATAAAACCAAATAACAGAACTTTACAGCGTTCATTTTTATTGATGAAGGTCAAAAGCGGCAGTCCGTTAAACAAGCAAAAACGCTTGGTATGAGTAGCCTTATTCAAAAATTCGCGATACAGCTCCGGATTTTCCCGCTTAACAAAGGCGTGAACACGGTGAGCCGCCTCAGCCATTTCTTTGGCTTTTAATTTTGATGTATTGGTACGATGCTTGCGATAATGGAACAAAATCTCACTTATATTATGAAATTCAGTATATTTGATTAAACGACAAAATAAGGCATAGTCTTCCGCAGGAGAAAATTCGGCCTCATAACGTATATTATTGTCAAGCAACACAGATTTCCGAATCATTGAAGCCGGATGCAGCATTGCGCAAGTGCGCATAAGTGCCAATTTAATATCGTGGTCATCGGAAAAGGTAGAGTGTTTATGTGACTTGTCTGTTAAAATGTCAAATCTGGTAGAAACCACACCAACGTTTGGGTGTTTATCAAGATAATCCACTTCTGCGGCAAAGCGACGGGGGATAGATATGTCATCGTGGTCCATAACTGCCAGATATTCGCCTTTAGCCATTTCAATTAATTTGTTGCGTGCCTCGGATATCCCCATATTCAGTTCATTGCGCATATATTTAATGCGTTTATCTGAATATTCTTTTACAATTTTTTCAACCGATTTATCAGTCGGACAATCATCAAGGATAAGAAATTCAAAATCTGTAAATGTCTGGTTAAGAATGCTATCAATTGCCTCACTCAAATGCTGAGGATTAGTCTTATATACCGGCATTAAAACTGATACTTTAGGCATGTTTACTCTCCTTTACCGTTTCATCAATCAGTTTAGTCCACATTTTTGCAATATTTTGCGGAGAATATTTCTTTGCATCTTCAATTGCGTTGCGGCCGAATTTTATACGCAGTTTTTGATTGCGCATCAGTTCGGCAAGCTTTTCTGCAAATTCATCAACTCCGTCAGCCAAAAAGCCGTTGTGTCCATCAATAATTAATTCATTTACCGCCGGAGCATCGATAAATCCGATTGTGGGCAAACCGGCAGCTTGTCCATCAACAATAGCCAGCCCAAATCCCTCATATCGGCTGGGAAAAGCGTGAATATCTGCACTTTGGTACACCTCTAGCACATTGTTGCTATACCCGCGTATAAAAACGCGGTCTTGTATTTTGTTGTTACGAGCGATATTGTATATCTCTTCTTCGTATTTTGGATATTTATGCAATCCCCAAAATTCTACTACCCATTCCGGAAAGTCTTTAGCAATTTTTCCAAACGCTTCCACCAATCGGTGTTGTCTTTTGCCATCACGCTCAATACGGGCAATATAAATAATTTTTTTCTTTTCAGTGCTCAGGTCAGCATATTGCTCTGCCGTCAATTGTTTCACCATATTGGGAATGCTGACAATTTTTTGCGGATTAAACTCTGACGGCACCATCGGGATAAAAGATTTAAGCAAGGTTTGATATACAGAAACCTGTTTAAACCCGCACTGATGAAGTTTGCGCAGAGGATAAAATTCTTTGCGAATATGCTGGTAAAGATCTCCCAGTTTGCAATCGCGATATTTTCCAAGAACGGTATCGGGAGTACCATGCAGCATCATTATAATAGGGATATTGTGTTTCTGAAACATGGTAACATTAAACAAATCAGTTGGAAAATAACAGATTATTATATCCGGTTTTTCTTTCTTGATTAATTTTTTATAGCGGAACCATGCCGGAGTTACCTTGCAGCGAATTTTGTGATATAAATCACGAAGCGGGTTTTTATCTTTTCCGCTTAAGTTAAGCAATTTTACCTTATGGTTAAATTCACAGCCGCTACCTACTTTTTTATATGTATCGCAAACAACCGAAATCTCGTAGTCGGGACGGCTTTCCTGCAGCGTATTAATATATTCAACCAACCACTTGGTGTTCAGCACATTGCGGTTGCGAATGAACATTAATTTCATAATTTTTCCTTATATTTAACGTTAGTTTATGGGGACATATTAAGTTGGCATTTTCAAACAGTCAACGGCATTTTATGACTTTGTAACAAGTAAAGCCTGCCCCAAAGGGCAGGCTTTGTGATAATATGCAAAACAAAATTAGAAGTTGTAGGTAATTGAACCGGCAATAATATTAATTTTGTTATTATATTTCACGTTAATGGCACCGCGGCTTGCATCGCCAATATGATCGCCGCGCAAACTTACTTTGCTGCTGTCGGCAATAATATGAGTATATCCGACATTAAATGTCAGCTTATCATTATATTTATATTCAAGACCGGCAGAGTACCAGTAGCGATTGCTATCAGGAATGCGCGGTGTGCGATATTCATCTCCTACAGCACTTTTTTCAAAAGCTACACCAAGACGCAATTTCCACTGAGCATCGAGCTGCTTGCTAATACCCAAAGCATAAAAATCAGTATCTTTCCATTTTTCTTCAGTATGGCTCAGTTTTCCGTTTTCTGCACCATACAGAACCAAATGATCAAAACTTGACCAATAAACTCGGCTATATTCTGCCATCACTGCCCAATCTTGATTAATATCGTGATAAGCACCAATGGTCAAACTTGCCGGAGCATTAAGACGGCAGGATAAATCCTGATTCATAAAGCTTAAGGGTCCGTCAAATTCAATATCGCCTTTAATTTTATGCTTTATCTCGCTGCGATAACCTATACCAAAACGAGTGCCTTTCCAAGGTTCGTATAATGCACCGAGTTGATAGCCAACATCAATGGTATCACCATGTACGGTTGATTTATCTTCAATTAATGCACCGGTCATTGGATTTTGTCCGGCAATAACGCCATTGCGCAAAGTGGCACGGATATACTGAATTGGCATTCCGGCACCCAGAGCAAACTCGTCATTGACTTTATACGCAATCATCGGAGTAAAAGTTGCACTGATAATTTTTGATAATGTACCATGATTGCGTCCGGCCCAGTCATCACCATACTTTGTAATCATTCCGAACGGAGCGTTTCCGGATAGTCCAATAGTGATCTCATTATTCAATTGATGAGATATGTACATTTGCGGAGCAGCAGCCGAATGTACAATATCTCCCATATAATCATTATGCTCGCCAAAACTGTTTGAAGCATTGTGAGCAGTAGATTTTGGGGCAATCCATGTGCCGCCCAACTCAATATTTGTGCCTTTATGACGGGATAATGCAGCAGGGTTAAAATAAGAATAAGATATATCCTCGGCTCCTGCTGTGGCACCGGCAAAGGCATTGCCTTGAGCAGCTGCAGATTGTTCTTTTAAATAAAATCCGGATGCGCTTGCATCGGAACAAGCCAAAACCACTCCAAGAGCGGTCAAAGTTAAAATTTTTTTCATTGTGAAATACAGTTAAATCTAGTTAAACAAAAACATAACATCCCGTGCATTCGGAGTCTTGAAATTTAGTTATTATTAATTATAATCAAGCACAATACACGAATGCAACAATTTGAAATAAAATGTTACGATAAGCTTTTTAACAAATAAAAATAAAAAATCAAGCATAAAATTTTATTCAATACATGTCTTGGAATAATATCCAGCAAAAACAATCCAATAATATATCTTCTTAAACAAAATAAAGATAAAATGTTAGTTTTTTCTTTACAAAAAAGAAATAGTAGTTGTAAATTAAGCTCAGTTATAACAACGGAGACTAAATATTTTGCGAAATTTTGTAAGGTATTGTTTACGAGCATTTTTCTATGTAATGAAAGTCAGATGCTCAATAGATTTTGATGAAAAGCAAACCCCTAAAAAAGGTGTTTATGTTTCAAATCATGTTTCTTATCTTGATCCAATCATCTTGTTTGCCTTTTTACCCGGCAATCCGGTTTTTGCGCTCAACGGTCACTTGTATCGTAACCGTTTAATTCGCTTTTTAATGCGGACTGCAGATGTTATTCCGTTCAATCCGATTGAACCTGGGGATATTAAGGAGCTGATTACTAAAGTTGACAGCGGGCGTCTGTGTGTCATTTTTGCAGAAGGCCGCATTACCGAAACCGGTGGTTTGATGAAGATTTATGAAGCTCCCGGACTGGTCGCGGACAAGTCAAAAGCTCCGCTAATTCCGGTTTGGATTGATGGACCTCAATACGGCTATTTTTCAAAAACTGCCGGACGATTGCCGCATCGCCCGTTGCCCAAGATTCGCGTCGTTGTCGGAAAACCTCATCCTTTTAAATTAAAGGATGAATTGCGCCGCCAGCGTGACCACATTAGCAATGAAGTATATACCATTCTGCGCGATATGGGGTTTGAAATTAACTACAATCCGGATATTTCGCTGTTTGCAATGTTGATGAAAGCTGCAAAAGTTCACGCCAAAAAAGGATTGTTCCGTCGTCCGAAGTTTGTTGAAGATGCCCAGCGCAAACCCAACTCGTATCGCGACATTATTATCAAATCTTTTGTTATCGGCAAATATTTTAAACGCCGTACAGCTCCGGAAGAGCATGTCGGCATGATGCTTCCTAACTCGGTCGCAGCAGTTTGCACTTTCTTCGGATTGACAGCATACAGCCGCATTCCGGTAATGTTGAACTTTTCTGTCGGAGCCAAAAATATTCTTTCCATGTGTCAGACAGCCGAAGTAAAAATCGTAATAACTTCGTTGATGTTCATCAAAATGGCCAAAATGGAAGATGTTGTTGAAGCCATGGAAAGAACCGGTGTTAAAGTGGTCTATCTTGAGAAAATGGGCAAAGAAATCGGCTTATGGGAAAAGATAAATGCCTTTTTGCGCTATAAAATTAAACGAGTTCCGCACAAACGCGGAGGTAGCCGCAAAGCTGCAATCTTGTTTACCTCTGGATCAGAAGGAGCTCCAAAGGCTGTGGTCTTAAGCCATGCTAACATCATTTCAAACATCAAACAAATGTCAGCTCTTGAAACTGTGAATAAAAAAGACATAGTTTTCAATGCCTTGCCAATGTTTCATAGCTTTGGTCTGGTGGTTGGCACATTGTTCCCGATTTTTGAAGGAGCCAAGCTGTTTTTATATCCTTCGCCGCTACACTACCGTGTAATTGCAGAGCTGGTTTATGAAATCAGTGCCACAATTATGTTCGGAACTGACACATTCTTCCGTGGATACGGACGAATTGCCCACCCGTTTGATTTTCATAATGTACGCTTTATGTACGGCGGTGCAGAAGCTGTAAAACCGGACACCCGCAATATGTGGATGGAACGCTTGGGCGTTAAAGTTATGGAAGCTTATGGTACAACCGAATGCTCACCGGTGGTTTCAGCCAACAACAGTATCTTTAACCGTTTTGGGTCTATCGGTAAGATTTTGCCGGCAATTGAATATAAAATTGAACCGGTTCCGGGGATTGATAAAGGCGGCGAACTTGTGGTCCGCGGTCCCAACATCATGCTTGGATATATTATGCCTGACAATCCAGGGGTTTTGGTTCCTCTGCAGGACGGATGGTATCATACCGGCGATGTTGTCGAAATTGACGAGATTGGTTTTATCTTTATCCGTGACCGTATTAAACGCTTTGCCAAAATCGGCGGCGAAATGGTATCTCTTAATGCGGTTAATGAGATGGTCTGCAATGCCTATGCTAATGATAATGAATATCAGTACGGCGTTGTTGCCACTCCGCACGAAAGTAAAGGTGAACAAATTGTTTTGGCTACCAATAATCCTAACGTTACTCAGGAGGGATTGCACGCATATATCAAGCAAAACGGAATGTCTGAGCTTTATCTTCCGCGTGTAATTTTAAGAATGGAAAAACTTCCTGTGTTTGCAACCGGAAAAATGGATAATATTACATTGAAAAAGCTGGTGCTGGAAGAACTTGATAACCAGTACTAAGTCAAAATAATCCACGTCAAACAAAAAAATCCCTCCTCATTCACTCGGAGGGATTTTCGTTTTTTTCATCAAAAAGATCTGCTTTTTGATATTCTTGTGCTAACAGCGAATTTTCAATTTCCGTATAGCGCTGTGTTGTTGATAAAGATGAATGTCCCAGCAGTTCTTGAATTGAGCGCAAATCTGTGCCGGCTCCCAGCAGATGTGTGGCAAAAGAATGTCGCAAAGAATGAGGCGTCATATTGGGCGGCAAACTTATTTGATTGCGAATTGTTTCCACTTGCCTTTGTATAATCCGCGGATTTATCCTTTCGCCTCGAGCCCCCAAAAACAAAGCATCGCCATGATTAAGTGTAAAAGGACAGGCTTCAACATAAGCATCAACAGCCTTAATCACAATCGGCAAAATCGGAACAATGCGGTCTTTTTTTCCTTTTCCGGTAATGTGCAAAAACTCTTGATTATCAAAATCTCCGACATTGATGCTTATTGCTTCGGAGATTCGCAAACCGCAGCCATATAGCAAAATAAAAATCGCCATGTCACGCAATTTTTGCCAAGGAGCTTCTTGTAAATTTTGAGTTTCATCAATCAACTTATCAGCCTGATTAACGTCAAGCGCTCGTGGCAATAATTTAGGTTTTTTGGGAGAAGACAAAACAGTAATAGCTGAATTATGCAATATATTTTGCTGCCGGAGCCAATTAAAAAAACACCGAATTGAAGAAATTCTGCGCGCAAGCGAAGATTTGCACCTATTTCTGCTACGCTCAAAAGAAACATAATTGCGAAAATCTGAAAGACTTATATCTTGCAAAAGTTTTATATTTTGCGGATTTTCAAAAAAAGATAAAAATATAGACAAGTCGCGCGCATATGCTTCAACCGTATTTGCAGCATAATTGCGCTCAAAACGCAACCAATGCAGCCAATCATGAACTAACGCAACAAGCTCTTTGTCGGCATTATATTTTATCTCTTGCTTCATAACTATATGGTACTATTTTCAATTTAATTTTTGGTAAAAATCCGACTGTTATGCGTTCAAATGTTGTGGGAAGAGATTTTTTTTATTTGGTTTTATGTGAAATATATATATAATTGAAGCAATTTATGGAGTTGAACTTTGATGATTGTCGGCGTCTTGCTTCCTTTGCCATTTGACGAGCCTTTTGATTATTGCTGCAATGAAGAATTGCCGCTGGGAACTTTGGTGCGCGTTCCGTGGGGAAAGCAAGAAATCGTCGGAGCTGTTTGGCGCATTGGCGGGTCATCTGATTGCGCTCCGGATAAAATTAAATCGGTTATCAAAAAATATAATTTTCATCCGCTTAGTGCTGAAATAATGGAATTTATACGTTTTGTCGCCAAATATAATATGGCGCCATTGGGTATGGTGCTGAAAATGGCTATCAGCGTCAAACAAGTGTTTGATGATGAGCCGACAGAAATGTTTTATGAATTGACCGGAAAAACACTGACCGAAGCCAAACTTAAAAACTCCGATGCGCGTTGGCACGTAATTGATTTGTTAAAACACGGACCATATACCAAAGCTGAGATATGCCGCGGAGCCGGATGCGGAGCCTCAGTTGTTGAAACATTACGAAAAGCAGAAGTTATTAAATGTAAACCGCAAGTCAAAAAACGGTTTTATCAAGAACCGGAGCCTGATTTTATAAAAGTAACACTTACCGATGAACAGCAAATTGCAGCTGATAATGTTGTTAATAAAATAGGGCACGGATTTTCAACCACGTTGATTGACGGTGTTACGGGCAGCGGTAAAACCGAAGTCTACTTTGAGGCCGCGGCGGCAGCCCTGAAGCAAGGCAAACAAGTTTTAATTTTGGTACCTGAAATTTCTCTGACCGCACAATGGCTTTCACGTTTTGAACAGCGCTTTGGCGTAAAACCTGCTTGCTGGCACTCAGGGCTGGGGCTTCGCGAGCGAGTCGATACATGGATTGCCGCGGTTGAAGGTAGAGCCAGAGTTATTGTTGGCGCTCGTTCAGCACTGTTTTTGCCTTATCCTCAACTGGGGCTGATTGTTATTGATGAAAGCCACGATCATTCCTTTAAACAAGAAGATTTTGTAAATTATCAATGCCGCGATATGGCTGTAGTAAGAGCCAAAATGGAGCGTTTGCCGCTTTTGTTGTCAACCGCAACTCCTGATTTAGAAACCGTGGTTAATGTTGAAAATGGCAAATATGATATCGTCCGCCTAACTAAACGATTCGCCGGCGCCAGTCTGCCTGAGATAAAGATTGTTGATATTAAAAAGGATAAACCGCAGCGCGGTGAATGGGGACCATCATGGCTGACACCGACATTAACCGAGGCGCTTAAAAACAACCTGAATAAAGGCGAGCAATCTATGCTGTTTCTCAATCGCCGAGGTTATGCCCCTTTGCTGATATGCCGTGATTGCGGATATCGGATTCAGTGCCCGCATTGCACAGCTTGGTTGGCAGAACACAAGTTAGGAAGCCGGTTGATTTGTCATCGCTGCGGGTACGAAACAATTCGCCCCAAAAGCTGTCCGGATTGCCATTCTAAAGATGGTTTAACAGCTTGCGGCCCCGGTGTTGAACGAATCGCCGAAGAAGTGGAGCGCAGGTTTCCAAACGCGCGTGTTAAAGTATTGTCCAGTGATACAACTTCCAGTGTAGCAGAGTTATCCAGAATATTTACCCAAATGGAGCAGGGAGAATTGGATATCATAGTCGGCACTCAGATTCTGGCAAAAGGTCACCATTTTCCCGAGTTAACACTGGTGGGGATTGTCGATGCCGATTTGGGATTAATGGGTAGCGATTTGCGCGCCTCAGAACAAACATTTCAGCTGTTGTCCCAAGTGGCAGGAAGAGCCGGACGCGGCGGCAAAAGCGGAGAAGTTATATTGCAGACATTATATCCTGAAAATGCGGTTTTGCAGGCCTTGGTTGATAATGATCGTGCAGCTTTTTTGGATTTGGAAAAACAAACTCGCATGATGTTAAAAATGCCTCCCTATGGCAAACTTGCAGCACTGATTATAAGCAGTGAAAATGACTCTCTTGCCGAAAAAATTGCTTCTGCGTTAGGACAAACTGCTCCTAATAATGATTATATTGCAACCCTAGGACCAGCACCGGCTCCGGTTTATATGCTGCGTAATCGCTACCGCTATCGTCTTCTGCTGAAAACACAACGGAGTATAAATATACAGGAAATCTTAAAAATATGGCTTGCCAAAATTAATATTCCGCGTAAAGTGCATGTAGAAATTGATATTGATCCGTATTCATTTATGTAAAAATTAACAAATTTGAAACTAATGGATAGTAATGTCAATGAAACTATAGAGGAAAACATATGAAGAAAAACGAACAAAATAAATTGATAGGTTCGTATGCTGAGGCCTTATACAAGGTCTCGGAAAGTTCGGGTGTTGCCGATGAAGTGCTTTCATCTGCCGAAAGTATGTATAATGAACTTAAGCAAGACGCTCGTGTTGCAGAATATTTATCCAGCCCGATGTGGAATAATGAAGCCAAAAGAAACGCCTTAATTGCAATTGCGTCTGATAAAAGATTGCCCCAGCCGCTGGTCGGGCTGTTTAATACACTTGCCGTCAATGGTCGCAGCGGCTTGCTGATTGAGGTCTTGGATAAATTTAAATATGTTTACTACAGTCATAAAAATATTACTCCTGTTAAAGTAAAAACAGCAATCGAATTGTCAGAAACTCAAAAACACAATTTAATTGCCGCTATGGAAAAATATACCTCTGGAAAAGTGGTTGTTGATTATGCAGTATGCCCCGATATTTTAGGCGGTATGCTGGTTGAATGCGGATCAAAACAAATTGATGATACTATCAGAGGAAAATTAAATCGTTTGGAATTGTTGATGAAAGGAACTTTATAAAATGTCTGGAGCAAGTGAAATTGCCTCGATTTTAGAGGC